>JAIFLU010000108.1 GCA_020048915.1 Bacteroidota bacterium
TGCTAAAAGACACATCGTTTGTACATCGCGCGATACAAAAGGCGATTTTTCAGGTCGGGTTACCAAAATAATACCTCTATATCCTTTGGAAGATAATGCTCTTTTTTATCTTTGCGGCAACAGCGACATGGTGTACGATGTTTATAATCTTCTGGCAGATCGCGGTGTTAGCACCGATAACATCTTTACAGAAGTTTATTTTTGAGGATTGTTGACGAAAGAAATAAATTAAAAGAATGCTATATCATATAGTTACATTTGGTTGCCAAATGAACCTCTCTGATGGGGAACGTACAAAGAAGGTTATTGAGGCTATGGGCTACCAGTGGACTGATAATGAAGAGGAAGCTCAGTTACTGGGAATTCTTGCCTGTTCCGTTAGGCAAAAGGCAATTGATAGGGTTTATGCCCGCATTTCGCGATGGAACAAATGGAAAAACAAGCGTAACTTATTAACCTTTGTTTCGGGTTGCCTGCTGGAATCAGACCGCGGGAAATTCCTTAAACTATTCGATTTGGTGTTTCCAACCGAAGAAATGCCCGGATTACCAGACATGATTTCGCGTTATGGAGTTGTTACCCCTTTAAGCAAAATGAATTTGGAAGATGCCACCGGAATCTACCAATTTTGGAAAATAGATCCTTCCTACAAATCAAATTTTGAAGCGTTTGTTCCCATTCAAAACGGATGCGATAAGTTTTGTGCCTTCTGTGCTGTGCCGTATACACGTGGCAGAGAAGTGTCGCGCCCATCGGATGAAATTTTAGAAGAAGTTTACCGGTTGGTAAACGATGGCTACAAGTCCATTACATTACTTGGACAAAATGTTAATTCCTACGGTCTCGATAAAAAAGGAGTCGAGATTTCTTTTCCCCAGTTACTCGAGAAAATAGGAAAATTTGGTGACCAATCTCAAAAACAATTTTGGGTTTATTTTACATCGCCCCATCCGCGCGATATGACCGAGGATGTGCTCGACGTAATTTCGCAATATAGCTGCTTGGCAAATTGGATTCATTTGCCCCTGCAATCGGGCGATGACCATGTTCTGATCAAAATGAACCGAAAACACAATACCGAGAAATATTTGAGAATTGTCGACGCTGTTCGTCAAAAACTACCGACTGCTACCTTATTCACAGATATTATTGTAGGCTTCCCCGGAGAAACGGAGGAACAGATGGAAAACACCCGAAAAATATTCCGGATGGTTGGTTTTAATATGGCTTATATTGCGACATATTCTTCGCGTCCCGGCGCTACCAGTTCGCGTTGGGAAGATGATATACCACTTTCGGTTAAAAAGGATCGTTTGCATATTCTCACCGAGGATATGAAAGATTATACCCGGGTTTATAATAATCAATATATTGGTAAAAATCTGGAAGTATTGGTTTATGGTCCCGATAAGAAAGCAGGATATTTATCGGGGTACACCGAAGGGAAAATAGGGGTTCGGTTTCAATCGGATGATGAGTCGTTAATCGGCAATATTGTTACCTTAACAATTAACCAGGCAACACCTTTTGCTTTGGATGGTGAATTAGTTCCAGTGCACAGTACAACCCTCTCTTTATCATGAAACGTACCATTGCGTTTAAAACATTGGGTTGCCGGCTCAATCAGTACGAAACTGAAGCACTTGCTTCTCAATTTTCGCACAACCAATACGAAATTGTCGATTTCGACGCTCCGGCAGATGTTTATATCGTTAATTCCTGTACTGTTACCAATCAGAGCGATCAAAAAACCCGAACTGTTGTAAATCATGCCGGTCGCAAAAACCATCAATCCATGGTGGTGGTTATGGGCTGTATGTCGCCCGAACAACTGAAACATTTCACTGAAAGTAAAACGGTTACATACGTTATCGATAACGAAAAAAAATCGGCGGTATTTCAATTGGTCGATGCACATTTTAAAGGCGAATTGGTTGATACTTCGTTATTGCCCGAAAGCAGGTTCGATTATGAGCTTACTGATCCGTTATTTCATACCCGGAGTTTTATAAAAATACAGGATGGATGCGATAATTTTTGTTCTTATTGTATTATTCCAATGGTTCGGGGTAAGGCTATTAGTCGCCCATTAGAAGATATATTGGATAATATAAAAAAAGCAGTTGAAAACGGGTACAAAGAAATTGTCATTACCGGAGTAAATATTTCGAGGTATTATTTCAATGGTTTACATTTTGAAGATTTAGTGGAGAAAATATTGGAATTACCCGAAGACTTTCGTTTACGAATTTCATCGATGGAACCGGATGAGCTAAATGATAAATTCATCGCGTTATTGAATCATCCCAAGCTATGTCCACACTTGCATATGTGCCTGCAATCGGGGAGCGATCGCATTCTGTTGAAGATGAACAGAACATATTCTATCTCTTCTTATTTAAAGCTGGTGGATAAGATCAGAAGTACCAATCCGTTATTTAATCTTACTACCGATATTATGGTTGGTTTTCCGGGCGAAACAGGAAACGATTTTGAAGAAACCCGTTTTGTGGCTAAAGCAGTTGGATTTTCGCATGTGCATACGTTTAAATTTTCGAGGCGCTCCGAAACCAGGGCCGATCGAATGACTGAGCAGGTTCCCGAACCAATTAAAAATCGCAGGAGCGAAATGATCCGTCAGATTTCGAACGAAAATAAACTGGAATATTATCACAAGCTAATAGGGCATAACCAAAAAATTCTGGTAGAAAAAATTAACAACAATATGGCCTCTGGCTATGGTGAGCTCTATGTTCCCGTCAGATTTCCTGTGTTCGAAGGAATTACCGAAAATATGCTGGTTGATGTCCGGTTAACCGGCTTTCAGCATAGCGAGGAACCATTTCTGATTGGGAAAGTTATTTAGCCAATATTATCTTCAAGCTGCTTTTTTCTTTTGCAATAGTTTTTATTGCTTTATTGACAACATTTCGACGCTTTGAAATGTTTTATTTCCGATATTAGTAAAAATCCATTGTAACCTAAATTTATGAGCGCATTTAAGAAATTTTTATTCTCGTTTCAAACCACGCTTGTTTACCTTTTTATTTTCATTATATCTATTGCAGTTGCTACTTTTATAGAAAACGACCATGGAGCTGATACAGCCAAAGCCCTGGTTTACAATGCATGGTGGTTTGAATTATTACTTGCTTTGATATGCCTTAATTTTATAGGAAATGTTTTCATTGGCAAATTATTCAGAAAAGAAAAGCTTACTACTTTGTTATTTCATACAGCATTTATTCTAATAGTAATTGGTGCAGGGGTGACCAGATACCTTGGAGAAGAAGGCATGATGCATATTCGGCAGGGACAATCGCAAAGCATAATATCTACTTCGGATTATTACCTTCAGGTTAAAACCACTGTAAATAGTAAAGCAGAAGTATGGAACAAAAAGCTTTTGTTATCCAACGCTTCTAAAAACCGGTTAAATAAGAAGTTTCAACTTGGTAAAAAACAAATTTCGGTAACCCTGGAATCTTTTTTACCCGACGCAATTACATCCCTCCAACCCGATGAGAAAGGCAAGCCATATATTACATTAGTTTTAGCCGGTGCTAATGGTCGCGAGGAATATAATTTAGCAGAAGGTGATTTTATCACGAAAAATGGTATTCCAATCTCATTCGGCAATTCTAATCAAACATCGGGAATTTATATTGAGCGGCAAGCTGACTCGTTAACAGTAATTTCGAAGGTTCCGTTGGAAATTGTCTCCATGGGAAACCAAAGTTCAGTTACGAATCTCGATACCGCAAAAAAAAGCAGGTTTAATCCGTTAACACTCTACCGGTCGGGCTCTGCAACAATGGTGATGAAACAATATTTACCCGGCGCCAGTTTAAAGGCAATGCCTAATGAGCAGATTATTAAAGATAAAAATACTGCAGATGCACTAATAGTAACATTTAGTTCCGGAAATGATCAAAAAACAGTTACCCTCTGGGGTGGAAAAGGTTTCGATGGAGAAGAGCAAATATTTCGATTAGATAGTTTAACGCTTTCTGCCAGTTTTGGATCCATTTGGAAACAGCTTCCATTTAGCTTACAACTCAATAAATTTAAACTGGAACGTTATCCGGGATCGAATTCACCAGCTTCGTTTCAAAGCAATGTTACCTTAATTGATAACGACCGTAAATATTTTCAGCTCGATAGCATTTACATGAATAATGTGTTGTATTACGGAGGGTATCGGTTTTACCAGTCGTCTTACGATGATGACGAACAGGGAACCTATCTTTCGGTTAACGATGATGTACCGGGAACCTGGATAACCTACCTGGGATACTTGCTGCTTGCCATTGGCATGTTTGCCAATTTATTAAACCCAGCCAGTCGGTTCCGTTGGTTGCTTCGTCAGGGAACTTCCGTCAGCTCAACCGCTAAGACGATTATTTTACTAACATTGGTCTCGTTTTCCACTTCGCAGCTTTCGCGAGCTTCCATTTCCGATTCGCTAACAGTTGATAATGCGGAAGCCCAAAATTTTGGCAGCTTATTGGTGCAGGATCGAAAGGGAAGGGTAGAGCCAATTTCAACGCTTGCCTCGGAAATTATCAGGAAAGTATCGCGAAGTAATAATTTTAAAGGTCTAACCTCCGAGCAGGTATTTCTGGGTATGAATGTTTATCCGGAAAACTGGAAGACTATTCCCATGATAAAAATTTCACATCCCGGGCTCCAGGAACTTTTTCGTACCGATCTTAACTTGATATCGTTCGACGATTGCTTTGATTTATCAGGGAATTATCGCCTATCAGACGCGGTAAGTGCGGCTTATCAGAAAAAACCATCCAGCCGCAATAAGTTCGACTCCGAAGTAATTCGCACCGATGAGCGCATTAATATTTGTTACATGGTTTATACCGGGCAATACCTCAATGTATTTCCGAAGGCAGGTGATCCCAACAATACATGGCTTTCGCCAAATGAAGTGGCTGGTAATTTTACGGGCATGGATTCTATGTTTTCGGCGAATATACTCTCTCTATACTTTGAAGCGGTTCGGAATTCGGGTAATGCTAAATCGAAACAAGAGGCATCCACTTACCTTGAATCTATAAAGAACTACCAGAAAAAACTGGGCGAAAAGGTCTTGCTTTCCCCCGGCAGAGTTAAGCTTGAGATTTTGTATAATAAATTCGATGTTTTTAGCCGTTTAATGAAATACTATGGGTTGTTTGGAGGGATATTGCTATTACTTCAATTCATTACTATTTTTGTTCCCCGTTTCAGGCAAAAATATGTTGAAAAGGGACTCATATTAGTTTTATTTTTTAGTTTCCTTCTTCATACGGCAGGCCTTTTGGTTCGCTGGTATTTATCAGGACATGCCCCATGGAGCAACGGTTTTGAGTCACTCACCTATATAGCCTGGGCAACAGTTTTAGCTGGTATTTTCTTTAGCAGGAAATCGGCCATTGCTATTTCGGCTACGGCATTGCTTGCCTCGGTAATATTATCAGTGGCGCATTTAACCTGGATGGATCCTGAAATTACCAATGTGGTGCCGGTTTTAAATTCATATTGGTTATCGATTCACGTTTCTGTGATATCAGCCAGTTATGGATTCTTTGCTTTAGGAGCATTACTTGGTTTCTTAAACTTGGTGCTGATGTTCTTTCGGAATGAAAAGAACTCGACATCATTCAGGCAAATAATATCACAATTAAGTAATATAACAGAAACTACACTAATATTGGGGTTATTTTTAGTAAGCATCGGTACTTTTTTAGGCGGAATTTGGGCAAACGAATCGTGGGGGCGTTATTGGGGCTGGGATCCAAAAGAAACCTGGGCGTTGATAACAATTCTTGTTTATGCATTTGTTGCGCATATGCGTTTTGTACCGGGATTAAAGAGTGCCTTTGTATTTAATTTCGCAGCGCTAATAAGTTTCTCCTCTGTTATAATGACTTATTTTGGAGTCAATTTTTATTTAAGTGGCTTGCATTCCTATGGAAAGGGCGATCCTATTCCTATCCCCGGTTGGATTTATTATGCATTGTTTGTAGTTTTTGCCATCAGTGTATTGGCATATATAAATGAACAAAAGATGAATAAGGGGGAGTTGAAGGCGGAGAAATGAAAGCATGATGGGAAATATCCTTCCGGCTTTAGTCTTCGGTCTTCTGACTTCTGACTTCCGACTTCAGTCTTCCGACTCAATCATCTAAATAAAAACAATAATTCTGTAATAGATATGAAAATTTGGTTTCACACTTTTCTGGAACTCGTAAAAATCCGGATCACCTTTGCGGTAATGCTTACAACGGTGGCAGGATATATTTTATATTCCAATCATTTTTCGGCACAAATGCTTCTTTCAGTTTTCGGAATCTTTTTATTGGCCTGTTCTTCAGCGGCATTAAATCATATTCAGGAATTTCGGTATGACGCATTGATGGAGCGGACCCGAAACCGCCCCATTCCATCTGGCAGAATCAGTGTATTCCAGGCCTGGACAATAGTTATTTTACTGGCCGTTTTGGGTTTACTCCTTATTTATCAGGGATCAAATACAGTAGGAGCAATTTTAGGATTTTCGGCCATGATTTGGTACAATGGCATTTACACGTATTTAAAGCGTGTTACCGCTTATGCTGTAATTCCCGGTTCGGTTATTGGGGCTATTCCTCCTTTGGTTGGATGGGTTGCTGCCGGAGGGACGCTATCACACCCGTCAGCTTTATTGATTGGCATCTTCTTTTTTATCTGGCAGGTTCCTCATTTCTGGTTGCTGCTTATGAAATACGGACAACAATACGAAGTTGCAGGGTTTCCTGTAATTACAAAAATTTATAGTCGCAAATTAATATATGCCTTCACGTTTATTTGGGTGTTGGCAACTGCAATTATTGCATTTATGCTTCCCTATTTTGGTATACTTCGTTCGTATTCGGCTATGGTTGGAATTTTACTATCCAGTATCTGGCTGGTAATTGTTTTTGGAAAGCTTTACCGGGACCACGAGACAGAGTTTAGTCCCAAGAAATATTTTATGCGGTTAAATTTTTACATTCTGTTTATTGTAATTCTAATGGTAGTTGACCATTGGTTGATTTAATCCAGGGAGCAATTAATTCTGAAAAACGTTTTCAAAATAAAATTCGACTCCGCTGATAATGACAAAACTTCAGGATGTCAAAATGAACGATTATGATGATTTAACCAAATGTTCTTTGAAATATTTATGTTAGTTGATAATCAAATTGATAAGGGGTTGCCCTCTTAAAGACTTCATATAATCGTTGGATTACTTTGTTTTTTAAAGCATTTAAAACAAACATCTTTTTCGCTTTCACCAACTTTACTTACATAGTAATATGAAAGCTCTTTATCACACTCTAATTTTATAAATAAGTTTGTAGTTTATTTTAAACCTGCCTCTTAAAATTTTTTGATAAGCTGTAATAAAGAAGATTGATACGAAATATGCCAGTCACGAAGAGTTAATAAATCATTTATTTGAGGAACAATCTCTCTTGTAGGTCACAAAGTACAACTTTGTACTTTGTCAGATATGTAAACTCAGCTATTCGCTATGCATCGATACGATCATTTTTACCTCGCTGTAATTCAACCGAACATATTATTTGAACAGGCATCTCAAATCAAACATGGCATTTTGTCTCAATTTAATATTGAAATAATAGCCGGCAATATATTCCTGTATGCTCTATGCAAAAAAAGAGTTTCTTCAAAATTTAAATGATTGTTTTTACTGAACTCTTCCATTTTTTTACAATACCCGATGGAATATTGGACATAATGGCAGAAGCAATATGTACATTACCTTCTTTTATCAGTGTTAGATCAAAAGTTGTTTTGGAAATATCAATTGCAATAGAATTTTGAAATTTCTAGTATGTTTTTTTAAATTTTAACAACCAGTTTTTGGGATTTAAATCCTTCAATAATAGGTCGTTCCTTAATTTCTATCTGAGTCTGTCCCAAAACTCCTTTTGGGTATTTAATCACTCAATATGTCTTTAACCTGGGAGTCGAAATAATGCGGTTCGAAAGGTGGTTGAATCGGTTAAAACAATTAATAAATGAAAGAAAAATCAATAACATACATACTATTTCAAAGAATTTTAAAAAATTAGTGCTAATAAAATGCAAATCTAAGTGAGGTTGAAGTGTGTAATAATAATTAAATTTACTCCTATAAGTCTAAAATTGTTGATTTTTAGTTTTTTTTATAATCCTAAAGGGATAAATGCTAAAAAATATACGTTTGCAAAAATTCCCTATTGGGGATATAGCTGTAAATAGGACTTATCAGAGTCATTATTCAATTCCTAAACTAAACAACATTGATATACAAGTTGTGGGAAGCAGTTTTTTAAACATTTTAAAATGGCATACAATTTGATATATGTAAATATATACATATTAAAATAAATTAGATTCATTGAAACTTTAAAATTAATTATTATATTATGGTAGAACATCTTACACAAGAAACCTTTAAAAATAAGGTTTTCAATTACGAAGCAAACAAGGAATGGAAGTTTGAAGGGGAGAAACCTTGTTTAATTGATTTCTATGCCGATTGGTGTGGTCCCTGTAAAATGGTAGCTCCACTGCTGGAAGAATTGGCGGAAGAGTTTGATGGGAAGCTAGATATTTATAAAATTGACACTGAAAAAGAGCGTGAATTAGCGGGTATGTTTGGTATTCAAAGTATTCCATCCATCCTGTTTGTTCCGGTTTCAGGTCAACCACAAATGGCCATGGGTGCACTTCCGAAGGAAACATTTAAAAAGGCTTTTAAAGAAGTGCTTCTTGTTGAATAGCAGCTATTCTATAGGTTAGCAAATTATAATTCCATACAATTAGGTCGGGCAAAAAAGCCCGGCCTTTTGTTTTTTTATAAAATGACATTTATATTTGCGTCATAATATCCTAAGGGGGTGCCTTAATATTTCGGGCTGAGATCATACCCTTGGAACCTGATCCGGGTAATGCCGGTGGAGGGATTTAGGCAGTGGAAAGTCATTGCCAATTAGTATTAATCATTTAAATGTTAAAGCATTATGAAGATGAAAATCATTCTGCTTGCATTACTATGCAGGCAATTGACAATTTTCTCACAGTTCGCTGTAATGGGCACTGTGAAAGACGAAACGGGCGCCCCCCTGGTTGGCGCTAATGTATTAATCAATCAAACTTTCAAGGGGACAGTCACAGACCTGGATGGAGAATTTATACTATCGGGTTTAAAACCGGGAAGAATAGTATTGAAGATATCTTTTCTGGGATATATTCCTGTTGAAGAAGTAATTCAGGTGGATAAGGATATTACCCTTGATTTTAACCTTACCCGAAATGTGTTGATGGCCGATGAGGTGGTGGTTACTGCCACCCGGGCCAATAATAATATTCACGTGGCGCAAACATTATTGGTGAAAGAGGATATTAAGAATCAAAATCAGGGGCAGGATGTGCCATATATGCTGGCTATGACCCCATCGTTGGTAACATCGAGCGATGGTGGATCGGGAGTTGGGTACACCAGCTTTCGTATACGGGGAACTGACCTGAACCGGATTAATGTTACTATGAACGGTGTTCCTCTGAACGATTCCGAATCGCACGGAGTTTGGTGGGTCGATCTGCCCGATTTTGCTTCATCTGTCGAAAATATCCAGGTTCAACGGGGAGTTGGAACTTCTTCGGTGGGTAGTGGCGCCTTTGGCGCAAGTATTAATTTTCAGACATTTGCACTCAATAAGGATCCCTATGGCGAAATTAATTCGGCCTATGGATCATTCAATACATGGAAAAATACAGTTAGTTTTGGTTCGGGTTTAATGAAAGACCATTTTACATTCGATGCACGGTTGTCGAAAATTTCTTCCGATGGCTATATTGACAGGGCTTCGAGCAATTTGAAGTCGTTTCATGTTTCGGGTGCCTATTACGATCAAAAAAACCTTATAAAGGTAAATATCTTTTCCGGAGCCGAAATTACTTATCAGGCCTGGGATGGTATCCCCAGCGATATTTTGAAAACAAACAGGCGGTATAATAATTTAGGGGCCTATACCGATAATTTGGGCAATACACGCTATTACGATAACCAAACCGATAATTATCAGCAAGACCATTATCAAATTCAATATTCGCGTGAACTTAATACCTGGTTGAATTTTAATGTGGCATTGCATTATACCAAAGGGAAAGGCTATTATGAAGAGTTTAAAGAAGGCGCTAAGCTTGCTGATTATAACCTGGATAAAGTTGTAATTAAAGATTCTGCTATTGCCAAATCGAATTTAGTTCGGCGGAAATGGCTGGATAACGATTTCTACGGAATTACCTATTCGGTGAATTACCAAAAAGGGAAAGCCACTTTTAATTTAGGTGGTGGTTGGAATAATTATTACGGGCAGCATTACGGAAACGTTATTTGGGCCCAATACATGAGTAATGGATCGACTAACCACCAATATTATTATAGCGATGGTAACAAAACGGATATGAATGTTTTTGGAAAATTTGGGTACCAGCTAACAGACGAATTTTCGGCTTTTATTGATTTGCAGGCAAGGTCGATTGTCCACGATATGGTTGGCGAAGATGACGATCACAGGGTAATTACCCAAAAGCATACCTTTCGGTTTTTTAATCCAAAGGCTGGTTTAAACTATAAACTAGGCGAAACCCAACTACTATATGGATTTTGGGGAATAGCCCGCAGGGAACCTAACCGAAGTAATTTTGTAGATTCCGACCCCTCCAAACCGGTTCCAACTTCCGAAAAACTGGTAGATTTTGAACTGGGGTATTCTTTGTCGTCCGAAACCTTCAAAGCCAATGTGAATTTTTATTACATGGATTATTATGATCAGTTGGTTCTAACGGGCGAAATTAACGATGTTGGATCGGGAATAATGACCAATGTTCCCCGCAGTTACCGCAGAGGTGTTGAAATTTCGCTGGCTTATCAGCCAATTAAAGTGTTGTCGTGGAATGGAAATGTAAATCTGAGCAATAACAAAATAAAAAAATATGTCGATCATATCGATAACTGGAATTATTGGGACGATACCGAAAATCAGCCACTTCAGTATGTTCAGGATCTTGGGGAAACGGATATTTCTTTCTCGCAGGGAATAGTTGCAGCAAGTCAATTTCAATATAGACCATTTGAAAGTGTAACTATTTCGTTGAATTCAAAATATGTCGGCCGTCAGTTTATCGATAATACCTCCAATTCTGCCAGAGTTTTAGATCCCTATTTTATTAACGACCTTCGGTTTAATTCAGGATTTGATATCAAAGGTTTTGTAAGGCTTGAAACTATTTTCAGTATGAATAATATTTTTAATACCTCTTATGAGACCAATGCTTGGCTTTACCAATATATGGCTGAGAATGATTCGAAAGAAAAGGTTTTAGGAACGATGGATGGGTTTTTCCCACAGGCAGGGAGGAATTACATGTTTAGTTTGGTTTTGAAGTTTTAGTTTTAATTTAGTTTTAGGGTTAAAGCCAGGTCGTTTCGGCCTGGCTTTTATTTTTGTATTATTGCATTATTTTAAGCCATGCGTTACTTCGTAGTTTTATATCTGCTCATGCTGTTTATTTCCTGTTCCGGTAAGAAGGAAACCGAGACCAGGAAAGCGTTTCGCTATAACGAGTCGAAAGGGATTACCAATCTGGATCCGGCATTTGCTCGTCGTGAAAATGAAATCCGGCCAATTTTTCAACTATATAACGGATTGCTCGAAATGGACGATTCGTTGAATGTACGTCCTTCTATTGCTAAGAGCTGGACAATATCTTCCGATGGATTAGCGTATGTTTTTACCCTTCGGAAAGATGTTTTTTTTCACGATCATGCTTTGTTTCCAAATGGCAAGGGAAGAAAAGTAAATGCGCACGATTTTGCGTATTCGTTTAACCGAATACACGATTCTAAAATTGCTTCGCCCGGATTGTGGATCTTTTCGCAGGTGGATACAGCCTCACAAAAAGGTTTTAGGGCAATCAACGATTCTACGTTTGCCATACAACTAAAAAAACCCTTCTCATCTTTCCTCGGTTTATTAACCATGCCTTATTGTTTTGTGGTGCCGCATGAGGTGGCAGATTTTTATGGTAGGGATTTCAGAAATAATCCGGTAGGAACGGGACCGTTTATGCTTAAAATATGGCGCGAAGGTGAAAAATTGGTGATGGTAAAAAATCCAAATTATTTTGAAGTCGACAAAAGCGGAGTCAGAATCCCTTATCTCGATGCGATCGCCATCACTTTTATTACCGATAAACAATCAGAATTTCTTGAGTTTTTGAAAGGAAACCTGGATTTTCTTTCGGGTGTTCAAACAGCCTATAAAGACGAACTTATTACCCGCAGCGGTTTGCTTAATCCAAAATATAAGAATAAATACAAATTGCTAACCCAACCTTTTCTAAATACCGAATATCTTGGATTTATGATCGATTCGACCATAATTAAACATCCCTATCAAAGGAAGGCTTTGCGGAAAGCATTGAATTTTGGATTTAACCGTTCGGAATTGATAAAATATCTTAGAAACAATTTGGGAACGCCGGCATATAATGGTTTTATCCCAAAGGGGCTTCCTGCTTTTGATGATCAATTGAATGCCTATTACTTTAATGCCGATTCAGCCAGGAAATACATGGCACAAGCCGGATTTCCCAATGGAAAAGGCTTGCCTGAGATTGTACTAACAACAACAGCCGATTATGTCGACATTTGCGAATATATTCAACACGAGCTTTCTGAAATAAATATTCCTGTTCAAATTGAAGTAAGTAATGGCGCTACATTTCGCGAAATGATTGCACATTCGAAAGTACCGTTTTTCAGGGGATCCTGGATAGCCGATTATCCGGATGCTGAGAATTACCTGTCGTTGTTTTACAGTAATAATTTTAGTCCTTCAGGACCCAATACCACTCATTTTTCGAATAAAAAGTACGATGAACTTTATGAGTCGGCGCTCCGGGAATCAGACGAATCGAGGAGAAACGAATTGTATAAGCAGATGAACCGGATTATTTCGGACGAATCTCCTGTTATTCCCTTATTTTACGATATGGTGGTGCGCATTTGTCCTACAAACATTTCAGGGTTTACAGGAAATGCCATGAATACTTTAAAATTGAAATTTGTGAAGAAATTATAATTTTAGTCTATAAATTTGACTAGTTAAACCTGATTATTGTAAATTTGGTCAAAATTGAAAAGATCATCCGATCATACTATATGCTTTTTTGGGATTAATAATTGAAATTGCAACCGAATAACTAGAAATTCTAATCCGGGAAGTATGTACAAGAATATTTGGGAAGACAGTTACAGATCGGTTTGTAGTATATCTTTCTATACCGATAGTGGTATTAAATTCAACTCTTTAACCGGATTTCGTGTTCAGAATTACATTGTAACCGATGAATTTATTTATCAGGTAAAAAAGTGTAATGAAGTTGTTTTTCAGTTTGTTGAAAACGACGGATATACCCCTTCCTTTTCTGTTAGAATGACTTTTGGGGAATTTAATGAACGCTTAAACCGGATTGTTGAATACGAAAACGAAGGTTATGCGCTAATTGATCTTGATAATCTGGAAATAGATACAGTCCCTTCTCTTATTACGGAGTTTTCTGCAAGCAGCCATATAGGACAAAGTATTGCTTTATTGGGGTTTCATGGCGATCAGGAGAATATGTCGCTCAAAAGTGGCATGATTTCATCGTTTGTAAAAATGGAAACCGGGAAACGCTATGTACAGTTCGATGCTGCTATTAAGCAAGGAAATTCGGGCAGTCCTTTAATCGATTTAAATACCGGAAGAGTAATTGGGGTTGTTGGCTACAGGCTTTCCTCGTTCACCCGCACGTACGAAGCGTTTAAAAATATTATTGACGAAAACCTTCGGTTATTGAAAAAATCGGAAGGGAAAATGAATATTATGGATATCGATCCAATTCAGGTGCTTATCGCGAATCAAAATCAATTAAAACAAATGAGCAGGGAGTTTTATCGAACTTCGATGATGAATTTCGGGTTGGCTCATGAAATTTATACCCTTAAGGGTTATTTGGAATCCGTTGAAGGTGTTTCAAAAAGAAAGAAACCTGTTCAAATATAATTCGATCAGGCTTTTTGCTCTTTTTCCATGTCCTTCATGATTTTGTCCACTTCGTTTTCGGTTTCATACAGTTTTTCCTTGCAAAATTTAAGAAGCTGAGCCGCCCGTTTTACTTTAACAGTGAGGTCGTCTACATCCAGCTCTTCATTTTCCATCAGCGAAACAATCTCTTCAATCTCTTCAATTGCCTCTTTGTAGGTTATTTTCTTCTTTTCCATATTGAAATTTATTTTTTAACGACATTACTTTCAATTTTTCCATCCATTAAACGGGTTTCAATTTCAGCACCTGCAGTAACATCGGAAATCGACCGTACCAGTTTCCCATTGAAATAGGTAAGCGAATAACCACGTTTTAAAATTTGAGCCGGACTTAAGGCTTCCACCAAGTTTTCGAGGTAATTGAGCTTTGATTTTCCTGATTTAACCGTTGTTTTAACCGAAGTGGGCAATCTTCGCTCTAATTGGTGGATTTGTGCACGATGCAAAATTAAATTGAACTTTAGATTCGATTCAAGTTGATATTCGAGTTGATTAATTTTCGCTTTCCGGTTAGGCATTAAAACCTTTAATTTTTGTTGAAAAGAACTAAACAATAAAGTATGCTTGTTTTTATTGGAGAGAACATGCCATTTGGTTTGCGATTGGAATGCATTTACAATACTCTCCAATCGGGTTTTGCTCGCGTCCAGAATATTGTTTGCAAAGTTGATAAGAGAATCTTCCAGATAATCGATATGCTGAGCAGTTTCTTCCATCGAAGAAATAATGTATTCGGCAACGGCAGTAGGAGTTTTAAGGCTGGTATGTGCCACCAGATCGGTAATTGTCTGGTCGCGATCGTGCCCAATGCCTGCCAAAACCGGAATGGGGAATTGGGTTATATGAAAAGCGATGTTGTAATTATTAAAATAGTTCAGTTCTGCCTGAGAGCCTCCCCCACGGATAATCACTACCAAATCGAATTGCTCGTAATGTTGATAAATCTGATCGAATGCCAGGGTAACCGATTTTTCGGTATCGTTGCCCTGCATAGATGCTTTAAACAACACTGGATAAAATTTAAAGCCCCGCTGGTTATTTTTCAGTTGATTTATAAAATCGCCATACCCGGCAGCGCTTTCGGAGGAGATGATGGCGATACGTTGGGGCAAAGGTGGAAATTCGAGCTCTTTGTTTAACTCAAAAACCCCTTCATTTATTAGCCGGTTGATTATTTCCTGTCGTCGGCGTGCCATATCGCCAACAGTAAAACTAGGTTCAATATCTTTAATATTCAGGCTTAATCCGTATAGTTCGTGATACTCAACACTTGCCTTAACAAGAATTTTTAAACCTACTGATAATCGTTGCCCGGTAGACGATTCAAAATAAGGTTTTAGAATTCGAAAGGTGAACGACCAAATATTGGCTTTCGCTTTGGCAATTATTTTTTCCGATCCTGTTTCTTTTTCAATAAGTTCAAGATAGCAATGCCCGCTTTGGTTGGTATTAAAATCGCTTATTTCGGCAACCACCCAAATACTATCCGGAAAAACTCCCTGAATCCCTTCTTTTATGGTCCGGTTTAGCTCAAATAACGAGAGTTTGGAAAGTTCTTCGGCCATAATTAAAGCTTTAACACGGTTGTTGTCAATATTTTATTTCCAGAAATGGCCCGAATAAATAGTATTCCCCGATGCAACGCAGATACATTCGTAAGTTCTATTTCTCCCACCCGGTTCGGTTCAATGGTAAATTCCTGAGAGCTTATTTTTCTGCCCGTTGCATTGTAAAGCTCTATTGTAATTTTATTTTCCTCTAACGCTTCGTGTTGAAGGGTCAATTGAGTAGTGAATGGATTGGGGAAAGCCATTAATTTCCCCTTATGTTCATATAAATCGGGATTTAGCGCAAGCAATGCATTTTTGAAATTTGGAATTCCATAGCCATAAAAATTATCGGGAGTTGCGAAATTGTCGCCAGATTGACGAATTGCAGCGATAATTTCCCTGTTTGTTTTATTTGGTGCTCCCTGCCACAGGCAAGCTGTGAGACCCGCAATAACCGGTGCTGCAAATGATGTTCCACTGCCCTGAACAATTTGGCTATAGATGTTTTGAAGTTTGGTACCCTGACCAATTGCCATTATGTCGGGTTTTACCCGGCCATCGAATGTAGGCCCCATGGAGCTGAAAAATGCTCTCGCCAAATTGGTATTAACAGCACCAACGGTTAAAACGTTAAATGCATCTGCCGGTGCCGAAATATACTTCCAGGAACCGTCGCCTTCGTTGCCGGCGCTTACTACCACAATCATTCCTTTGGCAATGGCCTTATCTGCTGCCAGCGATATTCGTGTTGAATGCCCGTTCATATCGGCATACGTATGGTTTTGAGATGGATTGTTAAATATAGAATAGCCCAATGAGGTATTAATAACATCGGTTCCAATACTGTCGGCGTATTCAATCGCCGAAATCCAGTTATCTTCTTCCACCAGGTATTCGTTCTGATTACCAAAAACGTCATTGGTGGCATCTTCCGAACGTAATAATAAGAAGTTTGCTTTGGGAGCAGTTCCTTGAAACATATTGGGCATATCGCCTCCAATAATGGAGAATACGTTGGCGCCATGTGAGTGGTCGTTATTTACTTCCCCATCGTGATCCACAAAATCTTTTACCCCGAGGATTCTGTTCTCGTCGTGCGCAGATTGAAATGCGGTCATTCCCTGATAATTATTAAATCCGGCATCAATTATAGCGAGTAGCACACCTTCTCCTCTAAAACCTTTGGCATGCAAATAATCGCCTTCGTGAACATGAATTTGGTTATAAGATTGGCCATAAAAGACGCTGTCGTATTCTTCGTTTGACAGCAGATTTAAGCTTTCGGTATAATTATTTAGGCGCACTTTAAACGTTTGGGGAGGTTCAATTTTTTGAACGAACGATATTTTATTGAGTTTCTCTAAAAGGGAGGTATCACCCGTTTTAATAGTAATCGTGTTAAACCACCGGGAAACGTTATGGATGGTTAGCCCCATTTTTACAAGGCTATCTAAATAGTTTTTATTTACCGGGAGATCGGTAGAATCTAATGGAATTTGTTGCCTGGTTCTCCTTTCAATGGCCTTGGAAGAAAGAAACTGAGCAGGATTAGCAAGCTTGTAGCTGGTGTTATTTTTATCGGTGAGAAATAAAATATAGGTACCCGGAGCAGTTTCCTGAACTTGCCCAAGAGAAGCTGTAATGTTGATTAAATAGATTAAAAAACCAAGTATTGAAAGTTTCATTCGTAAGTAATTACATCCCTGGGCCAGGTACCATGCTGTTTTCGTCGGGTTCGGGAATCGATCCCTTCTTTTGATCTATTTCTTTTAATAATTGCTGTTCCCTTTTGTCCATTACTTCGTTGTTTTTGGCGATACCGTTCTCAAACTCTATGGCGGTATCGAAGTTTCCGTCGGGATTAAAATGCTGCCATTTTCCTGATTTTTTATCTTCAAGATAAATCCCGATCCATTCAGGTTTTCCGGAGGGAAAGTTCACCAGAAAATCTCCGGTTCTTTTTCCGGCAACATACGTCGCTGAAAGCTTTATAGTGCCATTTTCGTAGTATTGACGCCATGCACCATCTTTTATATCGTTTTTAAATTCAATTTCCTGCGAAATTTTTCCTGATGCAAAATAACTCACCGAGGTGCCATTCTTTTTGCCTTTTGTATAAATTTCACGGTTCGAAATTACTTTTTCGTAATAGCTGTAGTAATTCCAAACGCTGTCCTTAGCTATGCCCAGGTAATTTCCTTCAGCGGCTTTGGTCCCGTTCTGGTAAAACAATTGGGTATATGCTTTGGTGCTGGTATTGTTGTAAACCATTATGGCTTTTATATTTCCATCGTCAAAATACCGTTTCATAGTCCCAACAGGCTTATTATCCTTGAAAAAACCGGTATATTTCAATTTTCCATTTTCGTAATTGCCTTTCCAATAGCCTTGTTTAAGGCCTTGTTTATCGGTTTGGTTAAAAAGGGTATCGTTTTTTGAAGGAGTATTTTGAGCAAAAACTACCAGTGGCAGTGCAATTAAGCAAAGTATTAAAGCATTACGCATAGGGCAAAATTTAGATTAACTGGCCTTAAAGTTAAAGAAAGAAATTGGGAAATTAATTGAATTGGGGAGGGGAATGTTGATACTTGAAACAATGTCGTTTAGTTTAGGAATTAAATAATTAATACACACTTCGACTCCGCTCAGTGTGACACTATTACCAGTTTTGTCAGGCTGAGCGGAGTCGAAGCCTGCTTCTTAACTAAAAGGCATTGATACTTGAAATATTAAGAAATAAAAAATTAGGAATCATAGAGTAAAATGGCACTACCTCCTAAATGCCGGTAGAACAGGTAATAGTTGGTACGAAATATTTAACAGATTAATTGTATAAAAATTTCTTGTCCAAAAAATTCATTATTTTTTTATCCAAAGTCCATAGCAATGAATTGGT
>JAIFLU010000132.1 GCA_020048915.1 Bacteroidota bacterium
AGTGTTGTTATTTGCTGTTACAATAGCGAAAAAAGGATTGAAACTACTTTAGAGCATTTAAAAAAGCAAGTCTGTCCTGATACTATTAAATGGGAGGTTGTATTAATTGATAATGCCTCCACAGATAATACAGTGCAAATTTCATATGAATATTGGGGGAACTATGGAGTTCCACTTCGCGTTATTAAAGAAGAAAAACCGGGTTTAAGTCATGCGCGCGAAGCTGGTTTTATTAGTGCTCAATACGATTATGTTTCAATGGTAGATGATGATAACTGGGTTTGTTCAGATTGGGTGAAAACTGTTTATAATATTATGGATAGTAATCCTCTGGTTGGCGCCTGCGGAGGTAGAGGAGAAGGTGCCTTTGAAATTGACCCTCCATTTTGGTTTGAGGAACAGCAATACGCGTATGCTGTGGGGCCGCAATTGAGCATGATATCTAAAGATCCTTCTAATTCGAAATTTCTTTATGGTGCAGGTATTACCATAAGAAAATCTTTATGGCTAAACCTTAAAGAGAAAGGATTTTCTCCGATATTATCCGGGCGCAAAGGTACTTCTTTAACTTCCGGAGAGGATTTTGAGCTTACCTTAGCCATACAATTATCAGGTTATGATTTATTTTACGACAGTAATTTAACTTTTATGCATTACATGACTGCAAATAGGTTAAGCTGGGATTATCTGAAGAAGCTACATTTTTCATTTGGGAAGGCTTCTGCAATAATTGATTTATACAAGGTTCATTTAAATAATTTCCAGGGGATCAGAAAACTTAGGGTTTCTATCCCATTTATTAGTATTTGTTATTCTGTTTATTTAATATTAAAATACTTGCCGAAATCGGCTTATTTAAAAATTCTTGGAAAATGGAAAGTGGGGGATGATGAAATGCTATCGAATGAATGGAGAAAAGGGAAATTAGCTTCTTATATTGAGATCTATTCAATAATGCCAAATTTAGTTAATCAAATTAAAAGTGCGGAATGGCTAAAAAAATAGAAACTCAAATTAGTTTGATTGGAAGTATTTTAAATAATGCGACTTTAATGTCATGGTCCAAAGCAATTGTAAATTTTGGAAGTGCAATTTTTGTAATGCCATTGATTCTAACTGTATACAATCCTATAGAGCAATCGTTTTGGTTTATATTAAATACGATTATTGGATTTGCACTTTTAGCTGATTCCGGATTTGGTTCTGTTCTTGTCAGAGCGGCATCCTATTTTCGTTCCGGAGCTAGTTATCTCCCTAAAAACAGGGCCGAATACGATAAGCAAGATTTAGTTACCTCCGATGTTCCCAATTATCAGAAATTAGTGGACTTGCTATATACAACTGGCAGGATTTATACAATTTTATCTTTAATAGTGGTTGTGTTGATGCTGACCGGTGGGGTTGCATTTATCTGGAATATTATGAAACTAGCCGGCCATAGAATGGATTTCTGGGTGTCCTTTTTTCTATTAATCCCCATTTCAATATTCATGATAATTACTATCCGTTGGACTTCTATTCTTCGTGGATTAGATCATGTCGCAATTGAGGCCCGGTTTAGTACTTTACTGGGAGTTTTACGAGTAATATTATTTGCTGTACTGTTGACTTTTGGGCTAAAACCTTTGTATCTGGTTATTGTTATGTTGGTAATTGCAATAATTAATTATATTTATATTAAAGCTATTGTAATTAAGTGGTTTAAGAATAATAATGTAAACTTCAAAAAAACCCGAACATTTGATAAAGGGATATTTAGTTCTTTATGGAGCGCTACCTGGAGGATCTCCGGAATTTCTTGGGGCAATTACTTTGTTGATATGAGTAACTCTATTTTGGCAGCGCAAATTCCTAATGCGGGACAAATGGCTAGCTTTTTATTTACTGCCCGAATTCTCGATTTTGTTAAAAATATGGCTTATGTGCCTTTTTACTCAAATATCCCGGAAATATATAGTCTCGGCGCAAAAAAGAATTTTGAAGCTTTAAAGAGAAAACTTTCAGAATACTTATTGACAGGGTTTTTTATTATGCTCTCAGGTTATTTATTTATTATAACGGTTGGGAATCCGGCACTTGAGCTTTTCGGTATTGACACTAAGTTTATGGGAATTATTTTTGTTACAATTATTAGTCTGTCTTTTTTATTGGATATGCACGCTAGTTTTCATGCCAGTGTTTACACCTCTACAAACCATATCCCATTCTTTTGGCCTTCATTAATTTCCGGAGCATTTGTTGTAATATTGGGTATTTGGGTTACTCCAATTTATGGACTCTTAGGTATTATCACAGTTCGTTTTTTAGTACAATTTTCTTTCAGTAACTGGTATGCAGTGATAATAAACCTTAAGCTTATAAACTGGAAGCCCAGAGACTATTTATTCCAATTTCCATTATATGGAATAATGGGTAATTACGAAAGAGTGAAATCTGTTATCAGCCTTATGAAAAAATCTATTAAGCGTATTAAAGAAGTTTAGTAATATGGTAAGAAAATTAGCAGTTATCTTTGTAATACTCGCTTCGTTATCCTTTTTCAATCTAAAATTTTTAGGTAATGCGGTTGTTGACATTGGTCAGATTTTAGGATTGGGGATAATAATTGGGCTAATTCTTATTCACCTTGCTTATGATCAAAGGAAAAAACTTGTGTCAGGTTTTAATATTGAAATATCATTGGTTTTGTTATCAGTTATATTAAGCATGTTTGGAGCTTATATGTTTCATAATCAGAGTTTTGGTACTACTGCATTATTTCAACGAGCTACATATTTCTTTTTGTTTTTTTACTTCTTATATTTTATTCGGATTCATCCAGATGATATCCTTAAATTAATGTTTTGGTTTAGTATTGTTTATGCGTTTTTATATTTACTCCAATTTATTTTATATCCAACTATTATCATTGATTGCAGAATCGTTGCTGAAAGAGGGACTGTTAGAATATTTATGCCTGGTTCAGGGTATGCATTTTTTATCTATTTTTTTGCCCTTGCTAGTTACTTTAAGACAAAAAACTTTAAGTATATTTTATTGTGCATATTAATGTTAGGAATTTTTGTTTTGTCAGGAACAAGACAGCTATTGGGCTCTGTTGTTTTTATTACTTTTCTTTTTCTGATTTTCACCAAACAAATAAAATCAAAAGCTACAATTATACTTTTAATTTCAGCTTCTCTAATACCTTTATATTTTGTTTTTCAGGAAGTGTTTGTATCACTATTTCAGGTTTCGCTGGACCAAAGTGTTGATTCACAAAACGATGTCAGAGTGCGAGCTGCGAAGTTTTTTATTATTGATTTTTTCCCAAATCCATTTTCATATATAATCGGCAATGGGGCTTATAGTCCTGCATCTGATTATGGACGGCAAATTGTTTTCTACCAGGATAATTTTGGGTACTATTTGGCTGATATTGGTATGATTGGGGAATATTCTATGTATGGATTATTATTTGTGTTAGCTGAATTAACAATTCTACTAAAGGTTATTTTTATGAAATTGCCTGAACCCATAAAATTTATTAGGTATTTATTTATTGCTCAACTTATGTTATCCTTTACCGGAGGAGGTGGTTTTAGTCTATCTCAAAATGTTGTGGCTATTTGTTTATGGTTATATCTTATTGATGCATACAAAGCCATTGAAACAACCAATATATCAAAAACAGATGCAAAAATTAGCAATACTTATTCCAGTATTTAATGCAAAGGCATATACGGAGAAATGTTTGGAAAATTTATTTGAGTTAATTGAAAAATCGATTTTTCCCGCAGAATACATTGAAATTATAGTCATTGATGACGGATCGACAGATGGAACTGAAGCTTTTGTGAAAGGAAATTTTCCGAAAGTAATCGTTTTAAAAGGGAATGGAAATTTATGGTGGAGTGGTGCAGTAAATATGGGGGCCGAATTTGCTATTTCACAAAGAAGTGTTGACTATATTTTATTGTGGAATAACGATGTTACAGCTTCTGCTGATTTTTTTGATGCCGTTTTTCATAAAATCCAAGAGGGGAAAACAAATATAGTTTATGGGGCAAAAGTATATACAAGTGAAGAGAGAAAAGTAGTTTGGTCAATGGGAGGAACGTTTAATCATCGAAATGGCGATTTTACTATGATAGGATATAACCAGCCTGATTCGGTGGTTTTTGAACGGGAATATTCTTGTAATTGGTTGCCCGGGATGGGTACTTTAATTCATAAAAGTGTAGTTGAGAAAATTGGATATTGGGATAATATTAATTTTCCGCAATATCATGGAGATTCGGATTACACATATAGGGCTTTTATGAATGGTTTCAAGATTATTGCATCACCTGATTTGGTCGTTTGGAATGATACCACTCATACAGGGCTGAGGCATAAAGGAAGTTTTAAAAATTTAATTGCTTCCTTATCGGATGTAAAATCTTTGTATAATGTTAAAGTGAACCTGATCTTTTTTAAGAAGTATGCAAAGGGTGTTTTTGCATATAACTACTTATTTAGAATGTATTTATATTATTTTGGAGGTTTTCTGAAATGGAAATTCCTTGAAAAAATTGGAATTGAAAAACATGCAAATGAATAGTGCGTATCTATATCCGAATAATAAAAGTTCTGAGAAATCGGCTCATAATCCCTATATTGATAATTTTATTCAATCATTATCTGGCAGGTTTGTATTTTTGAATACTAATAATGAATCTTCCCTGGGGATTTTTAATTTAATAAATTATCACAAAAGAGTAGGTACCATCTTTTTGCATTGGGCGGAGAATATTCCGGATCGTCGATATGGATACTTTCAAACTCTTTTTTTGATTTTTTATATTAGATTTATTAAAGGTGATAGAAAGGTTATATGGGTAATGCACAATAAAATATCGCATTATAAAAAGAATAAATTCTTAAAAGAGTATTTATTTAAATTCCTTTTAAATAATTCGAACTACATACTCACTCATGCTGCCGATGGTGTTATCTATGGAAATAGTTTAGGAAGGACTAAGAACCTTTTTTTTATTCCCCATCCCATTATAATTAAATCAGCTCCTGCGAAGGAGAAAAAGTTTGATTTGCTTATTTGGGGAAGTTTGCTGCCGTATAAGGGAATTGACAAGTTCCTCCAACAATTATATACGGATAATAAGATGAATGAGTATGCAATAAATATAATAGGACATGCGAGTTCTGATGAGTATTTCAATAGTTTAAGCAAATATCGCAACGAAAAAATAAATATAGAAAACCGGTTTATTGAGAATATTGAGTTGGCGAATTTAATTGCATTATCGCGATGTATACTATTTACTTACAATAGCGATTCTGTTTTAAGTTCAGGGGCATTGATGGATTCTTTAGGATATGGGGCTAAAGTAATAGGTCCATCCAAGGGTGCATTTAAAGATCTTTCGAAGTTAAAATTGTTAATTACCTACGACAGTATATCGGAGTTAGTATTGAAATTAGACCAGTATTTATTTTCCGAAATGCTGGATAAAAAGGAATTCGAAAAAATATTATTGGAGTTGACCTGGCCAAATTTTTCAAAGAAATTCCTATCGCAATTGGATTATTTAATTAGCATCATGAAAAATGGTAATTATCAATTTTGTATTCCCCAATATTAGTTCAGCCTATTTTTTAATATCTAACAAGGCAACAGCAATTATTAAGTAGCGTATTTAATCACAGATGAACGACGGTTCGTCAATTAAAAGTGATAATTCGTCAAACTTAATATTTGATAATATGAAAAAATTAATGTTTATACTGATCTCATGTTTAAGTTTACTGGCTTGCGAAGAGATAGATATGTCGCTGTTAGAAGATGTGAAATCGAAAATAGATACATCTAAACAATCGTTAGTAACTCCGGTAACTCCAGTAGTTCCAATTGTAGATATTCCTGTAGTAAGTAT
Organism: Bacteroidota bacterium; assembly: GCA_020048915.1. GTDB lineage: Bacteria > Bacteroidota > Bacteroidia > Bacteroidales > JAAUTT01 > JAAUTT01. The sequence continues at coordinate 5,916 of JAIFLU010000132.1, forward strand.
ACCGGCCATAGTCCCTTCGCCCGTTGTAACCAATACCGATCAGTTTGATATGATTTACAAACGCGATTGGGAGAATGATCCACTTGGAAATTATACCCGTGCTCAGTTTACAAAGGACTTTAATAAAGGACTTTATGAATGGGGACTGGGAGACAGAACCGATGTTTATGATCCTAAGAGTGGTGTGATTGTAGAAAATCTGGATCAGTCCAACACTTCAAAATATTTTAGAAGCAATTTCCCACAAGGTAAATCTGGGGCGAATTCTGGATTTTGTTTGGAAGGAGAGTTGGGTAAAAAATATGAAGAAGCATATTTTTCTTATAACGTTAGGTTTAAGCCTGGGTTTAATTTTGTGGATGGGGGGAAACTTTTAGGATTAAGCGGAGGCAATATAGTAGTTCCAAATCCTCCGGACGGAAATCAAGGATTTAGATGTGTTTTAATGTGGCAGGGAAAAGGTACAATACAATCGTATATTTATCATCAGGCGCAGACTGCCCAATATGGAGAAGGAGGAAATTGGACCAATTCGCAGATTCCGGTAGGAGAGTGGTTTAATATTACTATTCGTGTGGTGATGAACGATGTGGGGAAAGCAAATGGTATATTTGAAGGGTTTATTAATGGCAAGCTAGCTTTTTCGTCGCAGCATTATCAATTCCGTTCAGTTTCGAGCATGGGAATTCATAAGATCGAATTTCATTCATACTTTGGAGGAAGTGGCGAACAATATTCCGCAGTTCAGAATGAGTATATTGACTTTGATGATTTAATCGTATATAAATATAAGGATGGGGCAAATATCCCCAGAGGCCTACAGACCAGTGCAGCAGGCCGGCAACTTGAGCTTCCCGGTTCCATTGCAGGGAAGTCTCAGCTAGCGGTAAGCAGCCCCGTTGTTGCCCAAACAGGTAAAACTATCATTTCGGTGACCGCCTATGGTGTGGAAGTGAGCAAGGAAAATGCCCATATGAAAGTATATTCGAATGGGAGTTTGATTGGGGAGACATTCGTTTCAACAGCGGCAAAGGAATATCAGTTTCAGGCAATTGTGAATGCTGACCAGATTTCGAATGTAAGGGTTGAATACGATAATGATTATTACAACGAAGCTACTGGGGCAGATCGGAATTTAATAGTTAAATCGGTGAAAGTGGGGAGGGACCAATAGCGTTGATATGGCTGGGGCATCAATAGTTCGCAGCCAGACAGTATGGCTCGACAATGGAGCGATGTTTTTTGCCGGGAACGGAGATATGAAAATAAATTTCTAAATGACAATTGGTAATGCGTTAAAAAGAGAGAAGAGCCTCATTAGGTCTTCTCTCTTTTTATTTTCCCGTAAATCCCTCCATCTATTTCTTTTATTAACGATCCATTTTCTTGAGCATATTTCATGGATAAATTATAATAATTCAATTGCTCAACAGTTATATTTTCAGGTCTTCCGGAAGTTCCGGTACTTCCTCTTATAATAAGATCACTTGTAATAACATAATCTAATTTTCCATTGTCAAACAAATCTTGCCAATTCTGATAGCTTTTATATTTAAAATATGTTTGTGCACAATAGAATTCAGTATCCTTAAATGGGAACCAAAAATGGATAATTGTTAATATTTTAGGCTTTTTCTGAATATCTATAGAGGCTTTGAATTCTTTACAAATTTCAGAATAAGAAATATCTTTCGATTTTTTTCTATAATATAGATATCCCCAGCCAGATTGTTTAATAAATACAATAAGCCCAAACCAAATAAAATTTTAAAAAAAGGTTTGGGAATTTCAGCTTTATTGAGAATTAAAGCAAAGATTATTATACTGTATATAGGTATTTCCCCAAAATGACGAGTTACATATGGATTGAAGATTGTAAAAGATAAAACTAAATTCAAAACTCCAAGTATTGGGAATAGAATGTGCAAATTTTCTTTCCGTAAAAATATCCCTGTCAGTAATATCCCTACCTCAAAGATCAGTATATAGAGCCTTTTTACTCCTAAGGTATACGTGCTAAAAAATTCCGACAAATTTTGAAAGAATCCCAAATGGTTACTTATAACATTTCTATCCTGTGCCTGAAAAAGGAATTCTTCCAGAATTTTGGGATCAGAAAAGACATAAAGAAATGGAATTCCGCAAGTTATCAAGCAAATTGCTGAATAGAGAAGCAATGATTTGATCGATTTGTTTTTTAAACTGACAAATACTACAATTAGACCACAGTTAGCTAAAAATAAAATGCCATTTGGGTGAACCAGGAAAGCAAGGCTGGAAAATATTGCTAATAAAGCAGTGTTTTTTAAATTTTGGTTCTTATAGTAGCGGATTATATAAAAAATTGCCCAAATACCAAAAGTTAAAATCAATCATTCGTCTTACTGATCTGAATACAATAAAGCTTATGCTATAGGCACTAAAAAGTAATGTTGACCATAATGCTACTAATGGGCGTATTTGTAATTCTTTAAAAATCTTAATGAATCCTATTACAGCTAAAATACCCCCAAGCAAGGAAACAGATCTCGCTGTCCATAGGGTGCAATCCTCTATTTTTCAAAATACGCCCATTATAAAGGGATATAAAATAGAAACATCCACCTCTGTTTCCCACATTTGTGTTCGAATCCTTCCCCCGTGGCAAAATTATAGGCGGTGTTTGCATACCAGAGCTCATCCATCATAATTGTAGGTAACTTTATCAATAAAGGCAAATATTAAATCAGATAAATGACTGCTAAAATATATGGTAAGGCTCTGTAATTTAGCGATTTGTATTTTATTTTATATCTTTATTAATCTATACCATTTCAAAAGTAATATTTTTGATAGTAAAATCAATTTTTTTGAGCAATATCAGTAAAGCTAAATTCAAAGCCGAGTAAAAGTATGAATCAGGATCAATTACATAAATTCTAAATTGTCTCATAATTAATTTATGGAGTAAAAATTTGAAAACTTGAAGAGAGTGGAATTGAAAAAACTCTAAATGCCAAATGGAATCATATACACCTGTTTTTGTTTTTTAAGATGTTTTAAAATTTTATCAGAAATAAAATGCGTTTAATCTAAATTAGACCTATAAAGAAATTTTGTTTTTGTAATAAAATCTTTTTTAAGTATTTTCGTCTCCTATAAAATATTATAAATAAAATATTTGTATTTCTTTAGAAAGTATCCTATCATATAGAAGTTTAAAGTAAAAAATGTCATACATGGGAGATAAGATCTTGATTAAATCACGTTTCGTTATTTATGCTTTCTTATATTTGTCAGTAAATATGATTTGTTTACCTGTTTATTCGGTAGTTACCCCAAATAAAATGCAGGGTTTCTCTGAAAAGATTGTAAAGGATTCGTTAATCTATTCTGTTCAAAGCATACCCGATATATTTAATATAGTTTTTGATCACGATTGGGAAAACGATCCATTGGGGTATTATACCCGTGCGCAATTTACAAAGGACTTTCAAAATGGATTATATGAATGGGGAATGGGTGACAGAACTGATGTATACGATCCCAGGAGTTGTGAAATTATTGATAATACGGACTATACAAATTCCTCAAAGGTACTTCGTTCTCATTTTCCTAAAGGGAAATATGGAACATCTTCAGGTTTTTGCCTTGAAGGAGAGCTTAAAGGTAATTATGATGAATTGTATTTAACCTATAATATACGGTTTAAAGAGGGGTTTAATTTTGTAGATGGAGGGAAATTGCCAGGGTTAAGTGGAGGAAATATTGTTGTACCCAATCCGCCAACCGGAGAACAGGGTTTTGTTTGTGGTGAAATGTGGGGCTGGGATGGATCAATAAGGTGCTATATTTATCATCATGATCAGACGAGTATATATGGAGAAGGTGGAATATGGAATAGCGCACCTATCGTGCCCGGAGAATGGACTAATATTACCATTCGGGTTGTAATGAATGATGTAGGCCAGGCCAATGGGATATATGAAGGTTTTGTAAATGGAAAATTAGCTTTTACTAAAAGTAATTATCGCTTTAGGATGTCCTCAGCTGTGGCAACTCATAAAATTGAGCTACATTCTTTTTTTGGGGGAGACGGCCAGCAATATGCAGCTAAGCGCGATGAATATATTGATTTTGATCAGTTTTATGTTTTTACATATAATGAAAATGTTGATGTTCCAAGGGGTAGGGAGGTTAGTGCAAGCGACAGGACTTTAATTCTTCCTAATTATCTCTTTGACGATATTCAATGGAAAAATAGTTTGGAGGGAAGTGCATTGTCCTCTCGCTCTGTTTCTTTAAACTGGGACTCTTATCCTGTAAAAACAAATTATCAGATACAAAGAAAGCAGGTTGGTGGGGAATTTCTTACCATTGCTACCCTTGCTCCTGGTTCGACAAGTTATCTGGATAAAAATCTAACCCCATCCACCATATACACTTATCGTTTGTTGTCTAACGATGTTTATAGCGAGGTAGTACAAGTACAAACATTTGACCCGCTTCCGCCAACTTCCCCCAATCAGCTTCAGGTTAGAAATGTTAGTAAACGACAACTTGAAATTTATTGGATGGATAGATCATTCAACGAGCTTGGCTTTACTATTGAAAGATCTGTTGAGGATAGTCTTAATTTTTCTGAAATTGGATCGGTTAATTCAGGTAATGTTTCTTATACCGATTTGGGACTTGCGCCCAATACATATTATTATTACAGAGTGAGGGCAAATAATGAAGATGGGGTTTCTGGATTTTCTAATACGTTGCAAGTTAAAACACTTCCACTTTCGCCGCCCCTTAGCCCATCTGCTTTATTGGGAAGTCAGATTACAGAAAACGCTGCATTGCTTACCTGGAAAGACAATTCAGCTAATGAAACTGGTTTTCAGATCGAGAAATCGAATGATCCTATAGATGGCTTTACAAATGTAGGGACTACAAATTCAAATGTTAATACATATAATGTTTTAAACTTGCAAAATAGTTCAAAATATTTTTTTAGGTTAAGGTCCTTTAATGAAGATGGTAGTTCGTTGTATTCCAATGTTATAGAAATTACTACATTGGCTCCTCAGCCCCCTGCCCCCCCATCGCTTTTAACTGCTTCA
>JAIFLU010000283.1 GCA_020048915.1 Bacteroidota bacterium
CTCCCATTTTGCTAATAACAAAAAAGCACTACTTCAAATTTGATGTAAAAAAGGCTGCCTAAGTTTTTTACTTTTTAGACAGCCTCTTTTTTTGTTTCAACCATGTTTCAACCGCATTTTAAAAATTCGTCTGAAACTCTGTGGGAGCAACAGGATTCGAACCTGTGACCCTCTGCTTGTAAGGCAGATGCCATTACTTTCAAATACTTTTTTATTTTTCTTATATTATTCATATATAATTAGATACTATTAATAAACTTTCTGAAAATGTTATAATATTTCATTATATTTGACAATATTTTCAAACCAATTTCAAACCAGTAATATTTCAATTATGGCAACAATCAACCTGGAATTATTTAAAGGAAAGAAACTTAAAGATGGACGACATCCAATTACAGTGCGAGTTTATCATCTTAAAGACAAAAATTATATTTCAACAGGTATAAGTGCTTATCCAAAAGAATGGGATGAAACTCAGGAAATGGTAAATAAAACTTACAAGTATAATAATATGCTTAGTGCCCCAAAGTTCGATCAGGTAAAAGTTTCGCTTATGGAAAGGCTTACTGATGCCAAAAATATTATGCTCGAATTTGAAAAAAAGAAAAAGCAATATACTTTAGAGGAACTTACAAATACCATTAAAAGAATTGAGAAAAGGAGTTCCTTTTTCGAAGTAGCTAAACAAATAGAGGACGAGAACCGTAACGCAAAAAAGATCGGCAATGCAACAGCTTATAAAACTATTCAGTCCGTGGTTAGGACATATTTATTCAGGGATGAAATCGAATCGGAACTAAAAAATTATGGAGAAAAAGAGAAAAAACCTTCTCATATTGAAATTATCAATTCTATAATCGAGAAAGGTAAGAAATCAAAGGATTTATATTTCGACCAAATAAATTATTCTTGGCTAAAGAACTTTGAGACATGGCATCTTTCAAAGGGGGGTGGAATAGGAGGTCTTAACACATACATGCGCACTATACGGGCTGTTTTTAATAGAGCTATAAATAATATGGATGTGTTAAATTATCTTTATTCATTTGGCACTGGAAAGGGTAAATATACAATTCTAGAGGGGACTACAAGAAAAAAAGCAATTTCAAAAGATTCAGTATCAAAAATTAAAAACCTTTGTTTTAAGGAACATTCACAAGAGTGGCATGCTCAAAAATTTTTTCTTTGGAGCTTTTACTCTCGAGGTCAAGATTTTGTTGACATGGCCTATATTAAAGTCGGTACAATAATAGATGGTCAAATTACATATACCCGCAAAAAGACTATTAGAAAAAAAGCTAAAACACTTTCCTTAAAGGTAACTCCACAAATGGAGGAAATCTACAAGCTTTATGCAGCTGGAAAAGGTCCCGATGAATTTCTTTTCCCAATAATTGAACGAACAGATGACTTGGAATTAGAAAGATTAGATTTATATAACCGTCGTAAAACCTATAATAAATACCTACGTCGAATAGGAGAAATGGCAGGTATAAATACAGAAAATTTCACTTCAAAAAGCTCTCGTCATACTTGGGCTACTGTTGCTAAGAAATCAGGTGTTGGGATTGCTATTATTTCTCAAGGTCTAGGGCATTCAAAACAGGCCACAACTGAAATATATTTGGATGATTTAGAAAATGAAGATGTTGACTTTGCTAATGAATTAATTACATCTTTATGATTTTTAAAGAATGTTAAGATATTTTTATCTTTCAAAATATTTCATTAAGTTAAGTTAAATTGATCATGTTTTAATTGTATGCATAATTAATGTCTCTTTATGAGAAGTTTGATAGATATGGATATTTATGGAATTTCAGAGGAAGAGTTTGCATTCCTTACCACAAAAATTCAAAAGTTGGAGGACTTTCAACGTCTTAGTTTTATAAAGTCTTTTAGCTTAAATGAAGAAGAAATAAGTAATTTATGGTCATTCTGGGAAAGTTTTAAGCAATCACCCTCTGAAGAAAATTTATATTGTTTTTTTCAGCACTTATCGAATTTTAATTTTGAAAGGAAATCTGATGCTTTATTAAGAAATACCAACAACATTGATAGGAAGAAAATGAATGATTTAATTTCTAATGATAATGATTACGTTATCTTCGAAATTATTACGTTTTTGCGACAATTAAAGTATCATGAAGAATTTTTTGATCAGGATATATTCAAAAATGTGGAAATGAATAACAAGTATAGATACCAATCATTCTTTAGTATTGATGGGGAAAAACTAATTAAAGAATTGTGGAATTTAAATAGATCCTCATATAAATCTTTTGCTGCAATTGATTTGATGTTGGGAATTATTGATAATTTTTTAAATTTAAGAATAGGGTCTGCCTATTTGTTTTTAATAAATAGGGTAGAAAACAGTGCATCACATAAAGTGGGTAGTAATGTATATCACTCCATAAAAGAAGCGATGGAGTATAAAGAAATTAAAGAAAATAATATCGATAAACTAGCTACTTTCAGGAAAGTTAATTTTAAAAATCAGCAAAACCAATTCATTTCTTCATTGATAAATAAGAATTTAATTAAAATGGCTTGCCAAGGTTTAGAAATTAAAGCTGCTAAAGAGACAGTTTTAGGTATTTTAGATTTTGCTAAGATAAAATCCTTCGAAAAAAAAACCATGTACGATCTCTGGGATTTATTGATATTGAACCCCAAAAAATTAGATAAAAGTGAGAAACAAATCAAAGCAAGACTGCTACTACCAATTTTTGAAATTCTATTTCCAAATTGGTTCATAGAAACAGATAAAGGTTATACTTACGGATCAGAAAATGATAGAAAGATTAAGTATATTTTAAGTCGGGTCCAGAGTAAATACCAATGAAGCTTCCCGCCGCAAGCGGTTGGGGTATCATAAGTGCCCCCTAAAAAAGTGACAATTGGACTATTTTATATAACTACCGGAGCACCTCTCACACCGTAGCATTCTGGTATATTCATTCCACAATTATAAGGTATTTATAGGGGCTGCTCCGTTGCAGTTAGCCTGAAAACTGTTTGAATGATACTTCTAACTTGAGTTGAAAATAAAAACCAAAGGCTTGCAATAGAAATACAATCATGCCACCTCAATCGCCTCATGGGTAGTTTACTGCATATAAATAATTTCCAAGAATATTTCTTACTCATTATTGTGAATGTAATCTTTTTCACCTTCTGCTTTTCTTATCGATTAAAGTTAAAATTCCATTTTTAACTTGTCTTAAAAAAACAGCCTAGTACCCCCCATAAATACTATGCTTTTTTTGATTTTTTTTTAATTCAATATAGGCAAAGGCCGCGATAGCACCTATTATTATTCCTCCAGCTAATAAAACATATACCATGGTAGAGTCTTTTTTACGATTTATTATTTCAGTAGCATTTAAAGGAAATAACTCCTCAAATGTAGGTTGGTAAATCAATTCATCCATATTTAGAAATTTTTATTTTGTTATTGTCTATTAATTCTAATAAGTATTCATAACAACTAATGATATTATTGCCATTCTTTTTCTTAAGCAAGTTTGTGAAATAATTAAATTTATAACCCAAGGTGATCAACTCATCTTTTGTTACTTGATCTTTATCTAATAACATTATTAATATTTCTCTATTTCGATGCAATATTTTATCAAAGATTTTTGTCTCATCTCGTTCATTTTTAGCTATTAAATTATTATGTTTGACATAATGCTCCCGGCAGCAAAACTCCTGATTAGTCCTTTTGGCTCGAAATTCTATTCTGCAAAATTTATATTTGCACCTTTTTTGGTATGGATCTTCCTGCATCACAATTTAATTTTGAATATTATTTTCTAATAAAGCAATAAAGCTGTCTACCTTGTAGTAAATTTTCCCCCCAATTCGACTCCATGTCACTTGGTTTAGTTGTCTTAGTTTCCATAGTTTAGTGGTTTTAAAGCCTGTATACTTCTTTATTTCTTCTTCATTTTTCCAGCCCGGGAATAACTCTTGTTTTGACTCCATAATTTTTTTGAATAAAGATATGGGGCTGGAAATATAATCTACAGAATATTTTTTCGAATTTTTGCGAAAAATAATTCGTTTAACAGAATTTAAATATTTTTAAACAGAATTATTTTTCTCTTGTTTAAACCTTAATCAAAGTGGACTACATCACAATGTTAGATATTCCGGTGATGTTGACCCTCTTGGAGGTTTTGATTTAAAGAAAGTAAATGAATGATTGGCAAAGTCTTCCAGTGCACTGTTAATATCGGGTTCATCCCTATTGGCTTTTGTAATGGCCGATTTTAGATTATCAGGAACCAGTACTTTTGGAACACCTCCAAATTCGGCAAGATAACAACCCAGGGCGTACAGAAAGTCTTCCACACATTGACTTTTTACGGCCATCGCAAAACTATAATCCGAGTATGGGGTAAACAGGCTACCAATACCTGGCAATGAATAAACTCTCCGGTTTGTGGATCGATGTAGGATAACTTTTCCCCCGCATGGTGCTGCAATACCATTGATGGATGGCGGACTACCATCTGTTGAGATAAGTGAAAAAAGAATTGAGAATGACCATATCCTTGTGGATAGTCCTGACGGTATTCTTCCCACAGCAACATTTTGGTGACTCCTTTGCGCTGGAGTTCCTTTGCAAAATAGTCCAGTTGGCTGATAAAATGGTCATACCGTTCATCTTTATAGGCAGGGGTCCCGGCATGGAATTCCTCCTCCAAAATGGGGTCTTCCAGCTCTATTAGTGACTGAACATCCAATTTAGATGTGGCCACTTTCTCCAGGTGAGCCTTTACGGTGTTTTTACTGATACCCAGAGTGCGTGCAATGAATTTAATCCCTTTGCCTTGCTCGTGTAATTGTATTAGTTGTTTTATCTTACTCATAGGTTTTGTTTTTCCAGCCATCCTCGATCTTTTTAGCGATTATTAAAAAATCACCAAAGAACCAAAACCTGATGTTAGAAATATTAGAACTTACGTATCACTAAAAAATGAGCTAAAGCGTTATAAAATAGTATATTGAAATTTTAAAAAAATCTAATCGTAACACGATTGGATCAAAAAAACAGCGTTTCGGACATCTTGACAAGGAATTTTACACCTAAAAACGATTAAAAAATCTAAAATAAATCAAACCTAAAAAAGGGTTTTCCCGTAAACGAGAATCAAATATAAAACTGATACATAAAGACATAATCATACATAGTAGTAGTAGTTAGTTAGTAGTTGAAAAGGCGGTTCTGGGAAGCACGGTCTTTTTTGTTTTTTATAAATAGCTACTTTATTAACCTTTACATCGTTACATTGCTTCTATTTCCATTCAATAACTTCATTCAACCAAAATTTCCGAGCGGTAAACGCTTCCAAAATCCAATCGCCCCATTGGGATTGGGGGAAAACAATTCCTGTTAAAATATTTAAAACCCTTTGTAACATAGTTATTTAATACATACATTTGTCGCAAATCCGAGACAACGGGAGAATAGGACAAGGTTGCCGTAGGCAATCAGTCATTAATTCTCCCGTTTTTCGTTGGATAATAGCGCCCCTGTTACTATA
>JAIFLU010000164.1 GCA_020048915.1 Bacteroidota bacterium
CCCTGTTTAATAATTAATAACCCTTTAAAGGGTAACAAATTGTGTTAATTATAACCCTGTAAAAATATGAAAAAAACGCAGAGTAACTACTTTTTTGTCTCTAATAATGGAGTAAAAAAAATTCTACTTACTATGAAAATCACTACACTACTATTACTAGTTAATTTTCTTCAGATAAGTGCAAACGTTAATTCGCAAACTACGCGAATTAGTCTGAAGGCAGAAAACGCTTCTATTAAGCAAGTATTCACCGAAATTGAACGAGTAAGTGAATTCCGCTTCTTATACCATAATGGTATAACCGATCTCGATAAACTTGTTTCTTTAAACGTTGATAAAGAAAACATTATCGATGTTTTAAACGAGGTATTTAGTCAAACATCATCTTCGTACAAAGTACTGGATAATAATCTGGTTGTGGTTGTTCCAGTTGCCGGCAATTATCAGAAAGTGAAAGTTTCCGGTACTATTACCGATGCATCTACAGGCGAGGCGCTTATAGGTGTTAACGTAATTGTTAAAGGGACCACCATTGGGGTTGTAACCGATATCGACGGGAAATTTTCCCTTGATCTTCCTGACGCCAACAGTACGTTAGTTATTTCTTCTATTGGTTATGCTACGCAAGAAATTGCAGTTAATAACCAAACTGCAATAACTGTTGCATTACAACCCGAAACCAAACAATTAGAGGAAATTGTGGTGGTAGGGTATGGTACACAAAAGAAAGTTACATCTACCGGTTCCGTTGTATCGGCTAAAGGAGATGTTATAAAACAATCACCTGCTACTAACTTAACCAATAACTTAGTAGGCCGTCTCCCAGGTTTAGTTGCTGTATCGCGCAGTGGTGAACCTGGAGCTGATGGTGCTACCTTACGTATACGAGGCTCCAATACATTAGGAGACAATAGTCCCTTAATCGTTGTGGATGGTATTGCAAACCGTGGTATGGAACGTTTAGACCCAAGCGATATCGAAAGTATCACTATTTTAAAGGATGCATCTGCTGCTATTTATGGTTCGCAAGCTGCTAACGGTGTAGTTTTGGTTACTACCAAACGTGGTAAAATTGGCAAGCCTAAAATTGCAATCACCATGAACGGTGGTTACAGTCAGCCTACCCGTATCCCTAAAATGGCAGATGCTGCTACCTATGCTACCATGATGAACGAAATTGATCAGTATCGTAACAGGGCCGATCGTTATAGTGCTTCTGATATTCAGAAATATGCAGACGGATCAGATCCTTGGGGCCACCCTAATACCGATTGGTTTGGTGAAGTATTTAAACCATGGTCAACTCAAAATTACGAAAACGTTTCTATTTCTGGTGGAACTGAAAATATGAAGTATTTCCTTTCGTTAGGAGCTAAATATCAGGATGGTAACTATAAAAATAGTGCTACAAATTATAAACAATACGATTTTCGTACCAACATTGATGGTAAAGTAAATAAATACATTGATATCGCATTTGACGTAGCTGGTAGAGAAGAAATAAAGAACTATCCAACCCGTTCGGCCGGTTCTATTTTCCGTATGTTAATGCGTGGAAAACCTAATATGCCTGCCTATTGGCCCGATGGCACCCCTGGTCCTGATATCGAATACGGTGATAACCCGGCAGTAACTTCTACTTCGGCTACCGGATACGATAAGGATAAATGGTATGTGATTGAAAGTAACTTAAGAGCGAATATTTCTATTCCTTGGGTTAAAGGTTTAACTGTAACTACCAATGCTTCGTTTGACAAAGCAATCCGTTACCATAAGAGATTTGAAACCCCTTGGTATTTGTATACCTGGGATGGTAATGCCGATCATATTGTTACCAAAGGGAAAAGAGGGTTAGATGCTCCCCAGTTAACACAGGATGCTCAGGACAACCAAAAGATTACTATTAATGCATATGCAACGTATGAAAAAACTCTTTTCGAAAAGCATAACATTAAAGTAATGGCCGGTACCGAAAGGCAAAGTGGAACAGAAGATTATTTAAGCGCTTTCCGTAAAAATTACATCTCCGGTGCATTGGATCAGCTATTTGCCGGTGCATCTGACCAATATATGACCAATAATGGATGGGCAAATCAAAGTGCCCGTTTGAATTATTTTGGTCGGGTAAATTACGATTTAGGCCAAAAATATATGGTGGAATTTGTTTGGAGGTACGATGGTTCGTATAAGTTTGCCAAAGGAAAACAATTTGGATTCTTCCCTGGCGTATCTGCCGGATGGCGTATTTCGGAAGAAGCTTTCTGGAAAAACAATCTGACCTTCTTCGACGATTTTAAAATTCGTGGATCATGGGGACAAACCGGGAATGACCGTATAAACGACTACCAATTCCTTACAACCTATGGGTTCCTTTCAAACAGAACCTATGTATTTGGAACATCGGATGCTAAAATATTAAACGAAACAAAGGTGCCCAACCCTAATGTGACTTGGGAAATTGCAAATCAGGCCAATATTGGTTTCGATGCGTTTTTCTTCAACAGTAAGTTATCTGTTTCTGCTGATTATTTCAATAACAGCCGCTCTCAGATTCTTATCCAAAGAAACGCTTCAGTTCCTGTATCTGCTGGATTTACCTTACCTCCTGAAAATATTGGAAAAGTGGATAACAAAGGGTTCGAAGCCGTGATTGGTTACCATAACCAATTGGGAGATCTTCGGTACGACGTTTCTGTAAATGGAAGTTATTCGAAAAATAAAATCGTTTTTTGGGATGAAACTCCTGGTATTCCTGATTATCAGCAATCTACTGGTCGGCCTATGGGCTCCAGTTTGTATTATGAAGCCATTGGTATTTTTAAAGATCAGGCTGCTGTGGATGCATATCCTCATTGGGCTGGCGCTCGTCCGGGTGATGTTATTTTCAAAGATGTGGATGGAAACGGTGAAATCAATGGACTTGATCGGGTTAGAAATGAGAAAAACAACATGCCAAGGTTTATTGGCGGGTTTACATTGAACCTCCAATTCAAACAGTTCGATTTGGCTATGTTGGTTCAAGGTGGTGCCGGAGCTGAGCAGTATATAGGTGTTGAGTCGGGTGAAATTGGAAACTTTTATCAGGAATATGCTGAAAATCGCTGGACTACAACAAACACTGATACTGATTACCCAAGAACATGGAACCGTGACGAAGAATACTGGAGAAGCCAGGCAAACACTTTTTGGTTAAGGGAAACCGATTATATCCGGTTAAAAAATTTCGAATTGGGGTATAACCTGCCTTCGAAAGTGAATAAATTAATGGGTATTGATGGACTTCGTGTTTATCTTAACGGATTGAACCTACTCACCCTGGATAAAGCTAAATTAATTGACCCGGAAGTTGAGTCGGGTACTTCGTATCCGCTCCAAAGAGTTGTTAACGCTGGCTTTACATTAACATTCTAAAAAAATAATAAGCTATGAGAAAAATAATTAATATATGGATGATATTGTCCATCATCGTTATCAATTTTTCGTGTGAGAATAAAGACGAATTTTTGGATAAAGCTCCTTTGGGTGACTATTCCGAAACTGCAGTATGGAGTGATCCTGCACTTGTCGAGACTTTTGTAAATAGTATGTACCGCAATGCTTTAGGTTGGCCATTTGCTATTGAACGCCTATCGGATTATGTGGACGAAACACTTTTTACCCCGGATTGGGATGTTACAAACTTTAACAAATGTTTAATGACATCGGATGGTTTGCAAGGATGGCAAGTTGATTGGGCAACCCCTCACACATTGCATTTCCGTTGGGCACCATTATATTCCAATGTGCGTCGTACCAATATTTTCTTTTCGAAAATTGGGAGTGTTAAGGGAGATAAAGATGTGTTAGACCGGTTAAAGGGTGAAGCCTATTTTATGCGTGCCTGGACATACTTTTATCTAACCAACCTTTACGGTGGTGTTCCAATTATCACCAAAGCGTTTGGTTTAGTCGACGATTTTGAAGTTCCCCGTAATACCTACGAAGAATGTATAAACTTTTTGGTAGGACAAGTTGATTCCGCTGCTCTATACCTTCCTGCTGCTGAAGCTGCCAAAGGAAGGGTAACCAAAGGTGCTGCACTTGCCTTAAAATCGAGGATATTGCTTTACGCTGCAAGCGATCTGCATACCGCCTCCAAGAATAGTGCTGTTACCAGTGGGTTTTCCAATCCTGAATTATTGGGATATACTGCTGGAGATGCAACTGCGCGATGGACTGCTGCTAAGGCTGCTGCCAAAGCTGTAATTGATTTGGGTAATTACGATTTGTATAAGAAAGTTCCCGGGGCTACCGATTCTGTTGCGAATAATTTTGTGGAGTTATTTACCTCACAAGGAACCAGTGAAGACATTTTATTGCAGTTCTTTACTGCAAAAACTGATGAAAACTGGGATGGTTACAATCCAGGACTTTATTGCGGGCCGAATGGTTATCACAACTGGGGCAACAATACTCCTCTCGGGGACCTGGTGGATGATTATGAAATGAAAGATGGTAGCAAATTCGATTGGGGGAATGCAACCCATAAAGCCAATCCTTATGCAAACCGCGATGCCCGTTTATATGCCTCTGTTTTATACGAAGGTGTACAATGGAGAAAACGGCCCGATGACGCATTAAAGATCGATCCATTTAGTATGATACAGGTAGGTGAAGTAGTGGATGCTTCAGGTGCTTTATTAAAAGCTGGTCTCGATACCCGTAAAGGCCCTATTGAAGATTGGAATGGCGGAAAAACCGGTTATTATTTAAGGAAATATGTTGATCCTTCGGTCGATCCTCAGTATGTAAAACAAACAGTACCATTTAAACATATCCGCTATGGCGAAATATTGTTAAATTATGCGGAAGCGTGTATCGAATTGGGTCAGGATGCTGAAGCCCGCACCTATATCAATATGATCAGAACACGTGCCGGGCAACCCGATCTTCCTGCTTTAACAGGCGATGCATTGCGTCAGGCATACCGTCATGAACGTCGTGTTGAGTTAGCTTTCGAAGATCACCGTTTCTGGGATGTTCGCCGTTGGATTATTGGCCCTGTTGCCTACAAGCAAACATCTGCTGTAGATGTGAAGTATGTTACTGCCGGACCAATTACTGCTTACAGAAAAGCTGATGGATCAACTTATGGAGCTCCAATTTTTAGTAAAAAAGATACTCCTGGCGATGCTAGGGCTTGGAATAACAAATGTTATTTCTTCCCAATTATGCGTGACGAAATGAATAAAAATACTAAGTTAATCCAGAATCCTGGTTACTAGTGTAGTTGCGTTTTTTCAGTGGCAAGCGTGGATTACCTCCATGCTTGCCATTTTTATTTTATTAGGAAATGTATTTGAAATAAGTATCTACTTTCAAAAATAAAAAATCCAATAATTTTCATCTGTTTTACCCTTAACCCCTTCAGGGAACCATATGAAAATCATTGAATTTTTTAGTCCCCCAATTGGGCATAGCCCTCAATCTAAGAGGTATTAAAGTATTCATTATGAAGCTATAATGAGAAAGGAAAATTGCATATAATATAGGGGGATATAT
>JAIFLU010000185.1 GCA_020048915.1 Bacteroidota bacterium
GCCATTACTTTGTACAAAATTTAGCCAATTCGGTTTTTGCACAGCAAACATATAAACAATATCCTCTGAATTCTCATCAGCTACTTGCAAGTCATACTCATACCTTACACCCTCTTTAGAAGTTAAAATTGGAGTAGAAGTAATATCAGGCGGATAATTTGAAATTAGAACATCAATATTCATTATAGAATCAATATTCACCTTTCCATCACTAAGCCTAACAGTAAATGTAGCTAATCCAAAATCGGTTTTATGCGGAGTCCCGGATAAAACCCCATTATTTATTGTTATCCAAGCCGGGGCATTAATTAATGATATTGTTAATGGATCATTATCAACATCAGAGTAAAGCAAAGACTGGTTGTATGTACTATCGGTATAAACTGTTCTTAAAAGTGGTAAAGTAAGCTTTGGAAGATCGTTAACAGGAGTTACAGATAATACCAGATTAAACCGATTACTACTATCTTTTCCATCATAAACCTTCACCGGAACAGTAAGATTACCATTAAAATCCTTTTTGGGAGAAACTATATTTCCAGAAATAGTATAATTTGTGCCACCAAATATTTTTAACGAAAAACCTACAGGGTAGGTATTGTCCAAATCACTAACCACTATATTATTTAATGCTATAGATACGGTGGCATCTTCGTTCACTGAAACAGGATTTTGTCCGGTAATAACAGGTAGATCATTTACCAAAGCGACTGAAACCTGAACATTAAATGTTGAACTATAAACAGCACCATCAAACACCTTAACCGGAACAGAAAGAGTTCCGTTAAAATTGAGAACCGGAGTTATAGTATTTGATACACGCGTATAATTTGTTCCGTCCTGAACAAATAGTGTTAAGGACGACTGACTATTATCTACATCAGTTACAACTAAATCTGAAAGAGTTATTAAATAAGAATTATCTTCATTAATCGTAATCGCTTTTTGGCTCACAATAACAGGTGGATCATTTACCGGTGTTACAGTAAAAACAACATCTTTGGTAGCACATTTAAAAACCCCTCCATTTCCACTATCGGTTGCTTTAAAGGTAATAGTTTCAGAGCCATTCCAGTTTGCATCCTTTGGAGTTATTGTTGCAATTCTGCTTCCGTCAATAGTCACATTCAGGTATTGAGGAACTGCTGGGACAATGCTCCATGTTATATCTGCATCAGCATCCTGAGGATCAGATACAAAATCATCGAGTTTTACAGTTAAAAAGCTACTACCTTCTGCTACAGTCTGATTCGGGATTGCCGACATTACAGGTGTTTGAAGGTTATATGTTTCAAGGGCATCATACCACTTTTGCGCCATTTTATTATACCCGCTAGTATTGGGATGAAGCTCATCCGCCATATCACCTCCATCTCCTTCCAGGCGATAATCTATGCCAGCGCCTGTTTCCATGTTAACAACAACAATCTTATCGCCTAACGATGAAATTCGCTGTTGTGCCATTGTATTTAATGCAACATTATAATTTTGAGTAGGAGAAGCATCAGTACCTATAGCAGGTTTAATAATCTGTGCTAAAAAAACAACTACATCAGCACTATAGAGGTCTATTTGGTTTAATATTTCGCTTACATTATTTACATAAGCATTATAATTTGAACTAGTAAGCCCATTTGTACCAATATGCAAAAGAATAGCAGTTGGTTCACAACCATAAGTTACGTCATGATTGAGATATGGGATGGATGGACGGTTGGTCCAATTATTTACATATGAATTATGTTGGTTAATTAACACGTTTCTCAATCCCTCGGGTGTAATTCCTGGAAACCCTCCATTTTGAGTATCACCAAAATAATCTCCACCGGAATTTTCAGTTCCAACAAAATCAAATGAGTACCCCGCCGTATTTAATAATTGAAATAACTTATACCGATATGATATTCTTTCACCAATTGGACGAAAATCTTTATATCTATTATCAAATGTAATCGAATTGCCTAGAGGCAATATTTTTATTTGTGCCTGAAGGTTAAAAACGAAATTTGAAATAAAAAGGAGAAACAAAAAAAGAATTGCCCTCATTAACTTAATATTTTGATAAATAAAATAAAGTGCGCCGATAAGTATCTCTTACCGGCGCTTAAAAAATTTTCTATTTTACTACAACAATCTTACCTGTTTGGAAAGACTTCTCAGAAACGACATTGTAGTAATATGTTCCTTGCGATAAATCAGAAACATTTACTTCAAAAGTTTCAGAACCAGAATCAATTGTTGCATTCTTAACAAGTCGTCCATCACTATTTGTTAAGTAGAATTTAAGCTTTTCTTTTACAGAGATGGAAAAATAAACCTGATTATTGGCAGGTACTGGATAAACCTTACTTATTAAACTATTAGTCGACTTCAAATTGCCAATTCCAGTTCCAGCTTTCACATCCACTACATACTTAAATGTTGTACTGGAAGATGCCAGGTCTTTTACTTTAATGTTAACAAGTAATCTCCCTCTGAATGTAGTCACATTGATAATATTTCCGACAAATTCATAATCTGCTCCCGGAAGAATTTCTATAGAAAGATCCGCAGCCGCATTATCAGGGTCTGAAACATTAATCTTATCCAATGTAATAGGGTAATTTTCATTTGCCACAAACGACGAAGTATCTTTCTGACTGGAAATTACTGGAATATCATTCACATTAAAAACCGTAATGGTGAAAGATTGATCCACATTTTCCTTAGAATCGCTCACCCGAAGAACAACATTAAAATCTTTTGTAGCTAATAATCCAAGAACATCGTTCGTAGGGGTACCTTTCAATTCCCGGGTAGAAGGATTGAAAGTAAGCCATGTAGGTAAAGTGGTAGCCGAATAGATTAAAACATCCCCATCATCATCAGTTGCCGATGGTATGTAGCTATACAGAGCATCTTCATCTACCGAAACGGGAGCTGAGCTTTGGAATACCGGTTTTCTATTAACCTTTTCAATTGTAAGGTAAATAATTTGTTCATCAAATGAATTTCCATCTGATGCCCTTAAAATAATAGTGTCTTTTCCAACGTTTGAAAACCCAGGAGTTCCTGACATTGAATAAATTCCGTTATTTAATAATAAGCTTAACCAAGTTGGCTTTTTAACTGCCGTTACAACAGGAGTATTATCCGGATCACTAACTATAATGTTATAAAGGAATGCAACTCCTTCTTTAATTGTGGTAGTTGATACCGTGGAAGTGATATCAGGAGAATCGTTAAACGCTGTAACAGTGACGTTTAAATTATAATCAACCGTAGTTCCTCCACCATCAGTCAATTTAACTGGCACAACAAGGGAGCCGTTAAAGTTTAAGGTTGGAGTGATGGTATTACCAACTTTTGTATAATTTGCTCCTGCTTGAACAGCTAAAGTAAAATCAGTAGGGTACACATCATCTACATCCGTCACATTCATATTTGCCAGAGTTATAGCTAAACTATTATCTTCAACCACCGATAATGCAGATTGGCTGTTCACTACCGGAGCATCATTTATATTTTTAACAAGCAGATTAAATGATTGTATATTGGATGCTCCTGCTTTATCGGTAACTTTTACCTGAATTTGATAAGTTGTATCCGATTTAGTATGTCCAGCATTATTATTGCCAGGAGTTCCACTTATAAGAGTACCGCTCACATTTAACCACGATGGTTTGTTTACAAGACTAACAGTAACAATCTCTGCAGGGCCACTTGGAATTAATAAATCCGAATCCTGATAAGCAACATTATAAGAATAGAGGACATCCTCATCTACAGTTAATGCTGCTGGGGCGGTAGTAATCTTGGGAATATCATTTGTACTATCTGCAAAAATGGTAAAACTCTTAACAATAGGACTGGCCAATTTTCCATCGGTTATATTCAACGATACATTAAAATTGCCATAATCGATATTTCTGGGAGTACCGGTCACCACCTTTTTGCCGGCCTGATCCACAACTTTAAGCCAACCAGGCAAGGTAGGGGCTGTTACAGTAACAGCATCTCCATCAACATCTACAGTATTTAATGTATACGAATACAATTGGCCTTGTTTTGCAGTTAACGAAGGTTCTGAACGAACCTGCGGAGCATAGTTACCAGGCTTGCACTGTGCAATACCACTTTGTCCATCGGTATATAAAGTGGCAATTTCAGTGGGGCTTAATGCTTTATCAGAAAAAGCAATATCATCTAATGCTCCATTCAACGATAAAAGTTTTGCAGGGACATAATTTAACCAACCTATTGTTAGATTCTGTGAACCATCAAAGGCGGCATCTGCAAAATCGAACGCTAACGGTGCTAAAGCAACATTATCCACATAAAGTTTCATAGTACAAGAACCACTGGCTTTTGCCACACCATCATAAATTGCAACAACATGGTGCCACTGTCCTAATGCTAATGACGAAGATTGTTGCACTGTTGGATATAACCCACTGCCATCTTCCATCTGAAATAAAACTTTATTATCATTCAAACCGATCCAGTACCACCCATTATCAGTAATTCGTCCAATAAATGATTCCAAACCAACTCCGGCGGCATCTTTTTTAAACCATAATGAGATGGAGAATTTCCCGGCCCTTGAGATGTCAAAAAGCGAATTATCCGACACATTCAACATCGAAATATCTTTGAGGTCATCATCTGCAGTGAACTGTTGTCCTTTTCCAACTTTACCGGCAACTGAAGCAACCGCTCCAGGAGTTGTCAAGGTTGCATTATTGGAATTAATGGTGTCTTTGTATGGACCACTGCTTTCATTCAATTTCCAATATGCTTTTAAACTTGTAGGACAACTTACCGCATCACTCACATACACATAATAATTTCTGGTGTACGAATTTGGGGTTGGCACATGAGAGTCGGTTACTTTAACAGTAACTAAACCTCCCTGGGTAATTTGCGTTGGTTTCCAGGTAATAAGACCAGAAGCTGAAATTGCCATACCCGTAGGTTTTTGCAATAGGCTGTAGCTTAAAGTCCCTTCGCCAAAGGCAGATACTTGTACCGCATAATCTTCATTTAAAACGGCAGTTGAGTCGGATATTGTATTGATAAATACCTGTGCTGAACTATAAGTAGAAATTGTCAGCAATAAGAAAAACAATAAATAATGGTAAAGTGTTTTCATAGAATTTTTAAATTAAGTTTTACACTTTTTGGTAATCAAAAGTATTAATATAATGAATGTTTTACACAACAAAAAATTTGCATTTTTACGAACTTACCTGTTCTTTCGTTAAACGAAACATACTTGTTAACCATTGTTATAATAAATATGACCAATGCAGGTATTGCCCCGAGGTTTATAACTAAAGAAAACATTGGTTAAACGGAGGTTTTTTGATAAGGTTATATTTTCTTAATAGTTAATTTCCCTTTGTATAAAAATTCCGATTTAACTTAAAGGGGTGTTTCCATAACTTTAATCTAATCTTTTTATTATATTTCAAAACAAAAATTCACAAACATTTTATAGAGCTTCCTAATATGAATAAAGATAGGATCTATTACTATGATGTATTAA
>JAIFLU010000054.1 GCA_020048915.1 Bacteroidota bacterium
TATAAACAATATCATCAACCATATCAACATTGTGCATCATCCGGTATTTATTAGTATTAAACTGTTTTAACCCAATATTTTTTAGTTTTGAGTTAACCAACTTCATGTCAATACTACCCGGATGAGGTATTGCCGCAGGATAAATATGAATATACCCATTCGGTTTTAAAACTCGTAAAAACTCGTAAAAAAGTAAATCCCAATCTTGGATATATTGTAAAACATCAAATACAAGAATAGAATCAATTGTTTTTTCAGGAATAGATGTTGATAATTCTAATACATCCTCTCTATGAAGTGTAACAATATTTGGTGTTGAAAAAACCGGAAGTCTGTAATTAAGAACCGCAATAGCTTCATCGTCGCGTTCNNCGCGTTCAAAGGAATATACATGCCCTTTTTTGCCAACAACCTGAGATAATGGGATTGTGTATCGTCCCTGGCCACAACCAAAATCAATTACCATATTATCAGGTTTGACTCCTAAATCGCCAACCATCTTTGCTCCCTCAGTTTGTAGCCACAGCAATTCATGCTTTGATAACTCCATGTCTAATTTTCCTTTTTTAATAATAATTTATTAAATCCACCCCCAAAAATAGGAGCAATTAATGTTTGTTTTACTTTTCTTCAAATTAAACCAAGTTTTTGTTTAGTTGTTAAACTTTGCAATTACAGTTCTATTACCTTTTGCTTTTTCGTTTAACCTAACAAGAATCCTAGTTTCTGAAGGCAAAAATAAATCAACCCTCGAACCAAATTTTATAAAGCCAAGGTCTTCCCCCTGAGTAACGTTTTCGCCTTCTTTTGCATAGCAAACAATACGTCGGGCTATAGCTCCAGCAATTTGCTTAACCATTATTTCAATGCCTCCCCGTTTTTCAATTACTACAGTTTGATGTTCGTTTAAATCTGAAGATTTTGGATGGCTTGCAATAAAATAATTACCAGGATGGTATTTTACATAACATATTCTCCCACTAATTGGATAGCGGTTTACATGGATATTCCAAACAGACATAAATATGGAAATTCTTATGCATTTCTGATTTAGGAATTCTGTTTCAAAAACTTCTTCAATGGCTACTATTTTGCCATCGGCAGGGGCAAATACAATGCTACTGTCTGGGATAATTTTCCGTGAAGGGTTTCGGAAAAAATATAACGTGAAGCATAAAAATAATAGCCCTACCAAACCTAAACTATTGAAATATAAAGGATTGCAATTTGTGAAGTCGGCAATAACCACATAAAGTAACATAAAAACTGTTAGCACTCCTATAATTATTACTTGCCCTTCTTTATGAATTCTCATTTTTTGATTAATTAAACAATTTATTACAAATACTATAAGGAATCCCTACAATTACATTATCGTCATCGACACCTCCATATCTCCTCGATTCGGGACATCCAAACGATATACACATTTGCTTTTGTTTTAAAGAGCCAACAAGAATATTTCCGCATACAGAAAGGAACGGGTAGGGTTTAATTATGGGAATTGCGTTTATTTTGAAGATGTATTTCTTTATTAAGTCCATCGTCTCTTTTGGCTTTATTTGGAGAATAAACATGTCGGGACGAATTGTATCTTCCATTTCCTGCTGTATTCCAAGAAATATGTTTACAACAGGCTTTTCAAAAACGGGAATATCCTGTAAGGCTTCTGAAATTGTATGTTCGGATATTTTACTTTCATTCGAAATATGGCTTATTAATTCCATATCAGAATTAAGTAACCCCATACTTCGTTGCGAACCTTTGCATGACAAGGATGAGCTTTTTAGTAATAAAGGAATATTGAACGAATGGTTAACTGCTTCGCAAAACCTCATCTTTTTGGAGGGTGTATTTACACAAGTGCCTTCATAATTAAGTTTAACGCCTGTGCATTTATATCCATATTTACTTTTTAAAAGTGTAATCATTTTAACTCCCTGTTTTTTGAAATGATATTTCTTACATCATCCATTGTAAAGTTGTATTGTTTTTTTAACCTGCCTAATTTTTCACCTGCAAGGTTCTGGGGAATTTTGAGTTCAGAAGCTATAATACCAACAGGTACTTTATATTTATCGGCAACATACTGTAATGTCATACTGCCTTGCACTTCATAGTATTCTTTTAAAGTCTGTTCATGTTTTTTAACGCTATCGTTTTGATTTGTTTTAGTGATTTGCTTATTCCTATCCATGTTTAAAGTGTCCGAAACCCGAGAATAATTGTTTCTATTTTCCCTGTTTTGATGTAAGGGTTCTCTTTGTATAATTTCCGGTTTTATTAGTAAAGGGAATGAAATTAACAAGAGCCCTATACACGTTAATGAAACGGCAAATACTGTACGAATTGTTTTATCAGGTATCATCCGTTGAAAAACACAGGTAATCATTTTCCAGTGCAAAACAATATGAATAATCAACAACACCAGAAAGACAATGCTAAGAATGAGGTGAACTGTTCCCCATTGATGGCGGTTTAAACCTAAAAATTCCAAATCGACACTGCTACCATAAATAGAATTTCGTCGGATGCCGGGAATTAATATATACTTTATAAGAAAACCAATACCAGCAACTGGTAGCAGCAATAAAAGCATGATAATATCAATGCTTAAATTGAATTTTGACTTGTCTTTACAAATGGGTTCCATATCTTTTTATTTTTCTCTACCATAAGGCCAAGCCATAATACCACCTTCCAATACCTTTACGTTTTTATAGCCATTTGCCTGAAGGATTAAAGCAGCTTCGTAGCCACGAAGAGATATTTTACACCAGCAGATGATTTCCACGTTTTTGTCTTGTGGCATTTCTTCGAGGCGTTTGCGGAGCTGACCAAGTGGAATAAGTTTTTCACCTATGCCTAGGCGCATCTGTTCATATTCGTCGGGGTTACGGAAGTCTAACAAAACAAGCGGTTTCTTTTTATCGAGTTTTTCTTTGAGCTGCTCTGCCGATATTCCGGTGAAATATCCGTTTAGCTTGTTTTGCATGATATGAGCCGTTGCAATACTATGGTCGATAGCCAACGAATACGGTGGAGCATAAGGGAGGTCGGCATTTACCATATCGTTTATGGTAAGTTTGCCTTTAATGGCCATTGCCCAGATTGCAACTTGTTTGCTCACATCTCCCGGGCCAAGTACTTGCGCACCTAATATTGCACCTTTTGATTTATCAACAACCAGTTTGGTAACCAAAAGCTTTCCCTGCATAAATCCGGGTTTGTCGAGACTTGCATTTACAACTGTTTCAATGTTGGAAATTCCCGCTTTTCTTGCATTTTGTTCGGACAAGCCAGTAGCGCCAACGCCATAGTCGAAAACTTTACATATTCCTGTTTGTATTGTTCCAGGAAAAATGACACCGTTTCCTAAAATAGCATTTTCACCAGCTACGCGACCTTGCAGATTGGCTAAATCGCCATAAGGTGCGTGTACCATATTTTGGGTAATAAGGTTAGGTATCTCTATACAATCGCCAACTGCATATATATCGGGGTCTATTGTTTGCATAAAGGTATCAACTACAATTCCTCCGGTTTTACCAATAATCAGACCAGCTTCTTTTGCCAATTTGTTGTTAGGCGACACTCCAATGGCCACAACAGCAAGTTCGCAGGGTATTTCAGTTCCGTTTTGAAGTTTTACGGCTGTGAGTTTGCCATTTTCGCCAATAAAGGCAGCTACACCATTTTCTAAAATAACATTGGCTTTGCTTTGAACGTATTTTTCGACCAATTTGGCCATTTGTCTGTCGAGGAAAGTAAGGAGCTGAGGTAACAACTCGATAAGGGTTATTTCGATACCTGCAAGGTGCAGCGCTTCGCAAGTTTCGATACCGATTAATCCGCCCCCAATAACCACGGCTTTTTTTATCTTTCCTTCATCGCGTACTTTGCGCAGGTAATCGGCATCGGGCAACGATTGCAGGGTAGTGACACCGTCGAGTTCGATACCCGGAACGGGAGGTTTACGAGGTGTTGCCCCTGTGGCGACTATCAATTTGTCATACTCGGCAGTGCTTTTTTCGCCGGTTACCATGTCGGTATATTCAATGCGTTTGTTTTTACGGTCGATGGCTGTTACTTCGGTATTTACTTTGGTAGTTATCTTTTTGGCGTTCCAAAAGAATTTAGAATCACGCACTACACCGGCTGGGGAGCATAAAAGTTGGTCGCGGTCATCGAAAAAACCCCCAATGTAATATGGATAACCACACGATGCCATTGAAAGGTCGGAAGCTTTCTGATAGATAGTGATTTCGGCATTTTCGTCCATGCGGCGTGCTTTCGATGCTGCTTTGGGACCGGCTGCCGAACCTCCAATTACGATAATACGTTTATTTTCTGCCATAGCGTTAATTTTATAGTTGTAAAAACTAATTTACTAAAAACCAATAAAATATATAATTAAACCAACTCCCAATCCGAATAAAAGATTGAATGTTTTAATTAGTACAGAATCTTTTAAGGAGTAAGAAAGCATAGGCAACATGCCGTGGCCGTCCTGTACAAAAGCGCTGGTAAACAATACCGAGAAAGGGATTAACCCGCTTGCAAACATGGTTACAAAAATCATGTGAGGCCCCGATTCGGGAATAAGCCCCATTAGTGCAGCAATAAGTAATAATACCAAAGGGTATTCGTACGAAAACGATTTGAGGTTGAAGTAATTCAACCCGATCTCGACCACCAGTAATGCACCAAATGTCCAAAGTGCCGTTTTCCAAAGGTGATGTTTTACTATATGTCCCCAGACATGTTCTTTTACATAATGGGTAAAACCTCTTTCACCAGGGTGTACCAGTTGTTTTTCGCAATCGCTGCATGTTCTGATATTAAATTTTTTCACGGTTTTATCAACTAACCAACCTGTGAAAATGCCTAAAACCAATAATAACGCAATCAATAATAAAGCAGTTTTAGGAAACATGGCCAACATAACAAAAGCTTCGTCGCCCGATGCGGCTGCCATTGCACCTGTTAATGCCCCGAAACTGATAAGTCCATGTATATACAGCGATACATTGGTAAAGCTTCCCAGACAACCTGGTAGTGAACCGATAAATGATGTTACAATGTATTGCCGGTATTTTTTCCCTTTTCCAAGAAAGGTTTTAATTTTGCCCCTTGTCCAAACATTGATGAGATCAACCAATACCATCATGGTAAATACCAGTAGCACGATTTGCAATGTTTCGATGCTTATTTTCTTAATTATTTCCATGATTTGCCTTTTTGAACGATTTAATTACTGTTTAACCCTGATTGTTGTCTGTTTCTTTAAATGCTTCATAAGGGTTATGCTTATACTGTCGGTCTTTTACAATGAGCGTAGTTACAGGAGCTTTCGATTTTTGATTGAACACGATATCGTGTCCCATGCATAGTCCAAAAGAGATGTTTAATTCTGTGTTATTTTCGGACAAGAATTTGGCTTGTCCGGCAGGGTTGCACGAAATACCTTTTGCATCAGTACTCAACAATTCAGAGGACGGAATCCTTCCATTGTAACAATCGATTGAGAACACTTCAAATTCGTCTTTCAATGCCTCTCTTAATTTAGCAGCCTCTTTTTTAAATAAGATACAATGGGCTATACCAATGCGTTTGATGCCTGATAGCCGTGCATAGTTTTTAATTTCTTCTACCCGGTTTTTGCCCGGCAAACGGGCTTTTTCGGCAATACGCATGGTGCGAATGTCGGTTTCGGAATATAATTTTTTCTGTTCGTTTGTATCCATAATTATATGTTTATCAGATCGTAAACCAATCCAGTTGCATCGCCAACCACGCTGCGGCAAATTATTTTGTGGTGTTTGCGGGCTTCAACATCGGCTTCGGTTGCGTGTTTTCTGAGTAATTCAAAACAATTGCTGGTTCCGT
>JAIFLU010000025.1 GCA_020048915.1 Bacteroidota bacterium
TAAACTGGAAATAAATCAATCAAAAATTATGGCCACCTTAGGATTTAGGTTTTAAGAATTTCAGAGTTTCTTGTTTTTTTATAATTAGGGTTTTTGGGTTTATGTGATGGACAGGTGAAAACCTGTCCATTTTTATATACCCTTTATAATATCATGGCTTTCAGGCCCAACAGCGAAAACTAAATCCAGTATAGATAGGTTAGGCGTGAACCCAAATTTATCGTCAAAAACCTGTCTGTAAGGTTTAAAAAAGCTATTGTTCTCCTCATTTTTAGGCGTAATGGAATATCGATAATCGGATATATCGGGAATAGATTTTTCAAAAACAGAGGTAAATTCAATTGGGAGAGCTATTTTTAAAATAGTACAGCAAGTTTTTAAAATTTGTGTATTGAATTCTATTAGCGATTTATATTGATTTTGAAAGAAAGGGTTAATATCGTCTATGTAATAATCGTAGTATGGTGAATTCCGGTAGGCTGATTCTAAAGCACGAGAATGAATCTGTTGCCAGTTATTATTATAATCTATTATAACCTGTCGAATTTTTTGTTTTTTCTCAGGTCCGTGCAGGATTGGCAAAACTAAATTTAAGGGGCCATTGGCTCCCAATATAATGCAACGGTTGCGGTATGTTTGTTTATGGTAATTTTCTTCGGCTTCAATTATAATTCTGTTGGATTGAACTATTTTCGCAAAATAGGCAATGGGAGGAAAGTATGCCGTTGATAATAAAACCGGTTGCATTTATAAAAGCTATTGATAGAAATTAGCAAAGAGTATGGAGGAATAAAAGATAATTATAGTTTATTTATCATGGAAGCCAAATAACCAGCTCCAAACCCATTATCGATATTTACAACACTGATGCCGCTGGCACAGGAATTAAGCATGGTAAGTAATGCCGATAATCCACTAAAATTTGCGCCATAACCTACACTGGTGGGAACTGCTATTACGGGTTTGTCAACTAATCCCCCCAAAACACTAGGAAGAGCACCCTCCATACCAGCAACGGCAACAATAACTTTAGCGGCCCTAATCCTAGGCAATTCTCGGTATAACCTATGAATACCGGCAATACCTACATCAAAAATTCTATCAACATTGTTTCCAAAAAGTTCGGCCGTAACCGCTGCTTCCTCAGCCACTGGAATATCTGCTGTTCCCGCAGTTACAATGGCAATTTTATGAGGAGGAGGTATTATTTCTTTTTGTTTAATAAAAAACACCCTGGCGGCTTTATTTGACTGACCGTTGGGGAAAATGGCTTTTAGCGTCTCCATAACATCTTCATTTGCCCTGGTTGCTAATATGTTATTTCCTTTAGGAAGCATTGCCTGAATTATTTGAACAACTTGATCAGGGGTTTTTCCCTGACAGAATATTACTTCGGGCGATCCTGTTCGCAATTCACGGTGATGATCAATTTTTGCAAAATCAAGATCTTCGTAAGGTAGTTCACGCATGGTATTCATTGCTTCATCTATTGATAAAGCACCACTTTTTACCTCATCTAGTATTTTGCGAATTCTTTCGGGGGTCATAAGTATATTTTATAGAATAATTTCTCTCTGTACCTTATCGCTTATATTGAGATATTTAATATAATATTTAGAGATTTTATAATTCATGTAAACTTACAAGAATTTCATTAATGTAAGTTTATCAATGAGGGAATTAAGTTAGGTTATAAAGATTCGTTGTGGCTTCCGGTTCGGTAACCTTCCATATCCAAGGTAATATAAGTAAATCCTATTTCTTTCATTTTTGCAGAAATAGCATTAAATAGTTCCTTTTGCAACACTTTTTCAAAATCCGATTGTTGAAATTCAATTCGGGCAAGGTCGCCATGTAAACGTACGCGGTGACCTTTAAATCCCATTTGCATAAGGTAAACTTCCGCTTGCTCAATTCGTTTTAACTCGCCATTAATAATTTCCTGGCCATATGGAATTCGGGTAAGTAAACAGGCATAAGCTGGTTTTTCCCATGTTGGTAGCTTTAGAGTTTGTGAAAAACGGCGAATTTCATCTTTTGTTATTTTTAGTTCCAAAAATGGACTAACAATTCCTAATTCTTTTAATGCCTGTAGTCCCGGTCGGTAATCGCTTAAATCGTCGTAATTTGTACCATCCATCAGTACTTCATAGCCCAACGATTTTGTTTCTTTCAGCAAATTTTGAAACAGATACGTTTTGCACCAATAACAACGATCTTTAGGGTTTGGTTTTAATTTCTGAATAAACGGAAGGTCAATAATTTTATGGGTTATTCCCTTATCAGAAACGAATTGAGCCGCTTCGCTAATTTCCCAGTTTGGAATGTAAGGGGTACGAATTGTAAGAGCAATTAGCCGATCCTTTATTGCTGTTTGACTAACAGCTAAAAGAAAAGTACTATCAACCCCTCCTGAAAAAGCCACTGCAATACTTTTGTATCGCTTTAAGTAGGTCAACAAATTATTGTACTTAACGTTTTCTTCAAGATTCATCTTTCTAATTGGCTTTAATCGAGCGTAATTTGTTTACTAATACTACTGTAAACAAGGTTTAATGGTAAATTGTTTTTTTGGGCAATGAGCAAACAATCATTATATTCAGGTTTTGCCTTTATTTTTTTTCCATTAAGTAGGCCATATTTAATAGTAACAGGTCCCCAAAGCGTTTGAATAGATTCGAATTTTCGGAGCATCATTTTCTTCTCACCCTTTATTATTCT
The DNA here is from genome assembly GCA_020048915.1 of Bacteroidota bacterium. Classification (GTDB taxonomy): domain Bacteria; phylum Bacteroidota; class Bacteroidia; order Bacteroidales; family JAAUTT01; genus JAAUTT01. The sequence goes on from JAIFLU010000025.1 coordinate 2,722, forward strand.
TACTCCAAGGGTGGTTGTTTCGGTAAAAATTATTTTTAGAACACTATCAAGGAGCGTTGGCTTTGTTAAAACGGAAATTTTTAACGCAGGGCGGTTTTTCTTCATTAAAATAGATTCAAAAAATACATCATCTGCACCTGTCTGTAATAGTTTGTCCATTACATTTTCAAATAGCTCTGCTGACATATCGTCAATATTGCATTCAATGAGCCGTGTTTCTTCTGATTCATAATCATTGGGTTTTAGTATATCATCAACCCACATTACTCTAAGAACATTTGGGATTTCAAAATCCTTAAAGCCAATTCCATACCCGATTTTTTGGACGGTGAAATCGGTTTGACTGGTAAAACTATCACAAAGTGTGGCAAGAATAGCTGCTCCTGTAGGAGTCGTGGTTTCAGAATTCACAGCTCCCATGCGGGTGGGTATTCCTTTTAGAATTTCGGCAGTTGCAGGAGCTGGGACTGGGAAAGTACCATGGGCACATTTAACAAATCCACCCCCTAGTTGCAACGGAGAAGAAACTATCTTATCGGGTTTTAAATAATCAATACAAATGGCAGCCCCAACAATGTCAACTATTGAATCAACAGCTCCCACCTCATGAAAGTGAACTTCCTCTATGGGCCTTCCATGTATTTTACCTTCGGCAACAGCAACCCTTCTAAACATCTCTATGCTTAGGTGTTTAACCTTATCGCTCAAATCGCTCAGGTTAATAATTTCCTGAATGTTTTTAAAATTTCGGTCTTCGTGTATTTCTTTTAGAATTGCAGAATGGTTTTGAGGAAGAGTTGAGGAGGCCATTTTAAATCTGGAGGAGGCTTTTTTTTCGCCGTTTTTATTAGCTGAAAGTTTAACTTCAACTCTTGTCCCTTCAATTCCTTTTTTAATTGCCCGGCTAATAGATAGCTCATAACCTGTAATTTGTAATTTCGAGAGTTCTGTTTTAAGATAGTCCTCATTTACTCCCAGGTCAACCATAGCACCCAAATTCATGTCACCACTTATTCCGGAGAAACAATCATAATATAATGTTTTCATTTGATTTTTATTTTCAGAATTAGGAAAGCGAATAAGTTCGAAAAATGATAATTATTCTAGTGTTAAACAAACATTTTGATTTTTTTCTTGAATAATTTAAACTTTGTCGAAATTGACTATTGAAATTTATTTGGACCAGATATTTATTTGCCAACAAATTAATATAATCAAAAAACTTAAAAAATGAGGAAAAAGAGCAGGATGAATTTCCTTTCTAAAAAGAAAAGGAAAGTTGGATGATTCACCTACTAATAGGAATGTGATTTACAATAAAAACGTAAAGCGCAATCTCTGAATGCGCTTTACGTTTTGAGGCCTCCTAACTACAGGCTGCCTCATTAATTTTGCCATATAATAGATTTATTTATCTGCCCAGGTAAAAAATCTTTTCCAACGGATATTAGCAGGGAACGATTTTTCTTTATCGAGCGATAACCATACAAACTTAGGAGCTCCTACAATATGATCTTCAGGTACAAATCCCCAAAAGCGCGAATCAGCAGAGTTATGCCGGTTGTCGCCCATCATAAAATAGTAATCCATTTTAAAAGTATAACTTGTTGCAGGTTTTCCATTAATCCAAATTGTATTCCCTTTAATTTCAAATGTATTTCCTTCATATGGACATATGATACGCTGGTATATGCTGATATTATCCATATTTAAATGGACTGTAACACCTTTTTTAGGCATTACCAGTGGACCATAATTATCAGCATTCCATGTATATTTTGGGTTATGCGGGAAGATATGATCCTGATACTCTCCTTTAGGAACAAAATTTTCGTTAATAGACAAAATTCCGGGAATCTGTTTAAGCTTTTTAAGATTTTCAGTCGTAAGGTATATTTGATAGGCATTTTGCATATCATTATATTTTATACATTCATCTTTATAGATGCCCATTTTCTCAAGTAATAGAGGATTGATAGTTGCGCCATCAGTAATAACATTATAACTAAATTGAACCTTAGCAATGTCTTTTTGAGGTTTGCTATTAATGTAAATATGTCCATTTCTAATTTCAAGCGTATCTCCTGGAGTGGCTACGCAACGTTTAATATAATTATCCCTGCGATCAACAGGACGAACGGTAATTGTAGATTGATTCAATATATATTGCCTACCAAGTTCCAAATAACTTGAAGCTGATTTTGGTTCTTTTTGTTGGTTTAAATCCTGAGATTCATACATCTTTGCATAATCTCTAATTTTAGCATAATAACTTTGTGTTTGCTCTTCAACAACAACAGTATCGCCTTCGGGAAAGTTAAACACTACAATATCGTCGTTTTTTACAGTATGAAATCCTGCTAATCTTTTGTAAGGCCATTGAATCCATTCCAAATATGACTTTGTTCCTTTAGTAAGGGGGAGAGTATGCTGGGTAAACGGAAAGGATAGGGGAGTATTTGGAATTTTTGGGCCAAATTTCAGTTTACTTACATATAGATGGTCTCCAATAAGTAAAGTCTTCTCCATAGATCCTGTTGGGATTTTATAGTTCTGAAAGAAGAACGTATTTATTAAGGTTACAGCAATAACTGCAAAAATGAGAGCATCAATCCATTCAACAACAGCACTGTTTTTACCTTCCCGCTTTTTCCAGGGAGTCCAGTTTACCTTTTTGGTAATGTAAATGTCAAATAGAATTGGAATTCCTATAAGTAACCAGGCATTCCAGACCCAGATTACCCAGAGTAAGTAAAGAGCAACAGCTACTCCGAATTTAAAATATTTATTACTTA
>JAIFLU010000209.1 GCA_020048915.1 Bacteroidota bacterium
AAGAAACGGATACCCGAAATGTGGAAGTTTATAGCAGATTGGTAAATGAGGCCACAAAATATGGAATTCCTGTTGTTGGTGAATATTTCCCGACCCACTCCGACAAGCTGACCAAAGAGCAAATGCACGAGCAGGTTTATACCTCATGCCGTATTTTGAGCGAATTGGGCTGCGATATGATTAAGACATTTAATACTTATGATTTCAAAAAAGTAACAGAAAGTTGCCCGGTACCGGTACTTGGCCTGGGTGCTGAAAAAACACCTTTGCAAATTCAGGCGCTCCAGCTTGCAGCCAACGAAATCAGAGACGGTGCACGTGGCGTGGTTTTCGGGCGGAATGCCATTCAGGTAGCTGATCCATTTGCTTTTCAGGCGGCGCTCTGCGACGTGGTTAAGAGAGGATTGTCGCCGGAAGAAGTGCTGGTGAAATATAATTTAAAAGATTAGTAAACCAACATTCATGCAACCGGGTGAAGTAAATTTTGTGCTGGGGATTGATGTCGGAACAACCTCTGTTAAAAGTGTTCTGCTGAATAATGTTGGTGTGGTTCTGGCTTCGGCGATGAAGGAATATACCCTTGATTCAGGGCCGGATGATACCTGCGAAGTTCATCCGGATGTATATTGGAACATTACCTGTAAGGCAATCCATGAGTTGTTGGCTGAAACAAAAGTAAATCCTGAATTGGTGAAAGGACTCGCTTTTTCCAGTCAAGGCGAAACGCTTATAGTTGTTGATGTTGATGGTAATCCTATTCGCAAAGCTATTGTTTGGCTCGATAACCGATCGACTATCGAAGCCAAAGAAATTGAAGATAAATTCGGCAGCAAACTTATTATGGATATAACCGGGCAGCCCGAAGTAGTGCCCACCTGGCCTGCAACCCGTATCTTATGGTTAAGAAAAAATGAACCTGAAACTTTTCAAAAAGCTTTCAAATACTTGTTGGTTGAAGATTACCTACTTTATAAAATGACTGGTCAATATCATACCGAGCATTCTTTGATATCGTCAACGCTTTATTTTAATATCAGCAAAAAAGTTTGGTGGCCTGAAATGCTCGGATACATAGGAATATCAGACCATCAATTGCCGCAAATTAATTTATCAGGTATTTCAATTGGAACTCTTACCAATAAAGCAGCTCAGGAAACAGGATTGGCTATAAGCACACAATGTGTTACCGGAGCCTACGATCATCCGGCAGGAGCAATTGGATCCGGAAGCATTCATTCGGGCGATGTTACCCTGACAATTGGGGGATCAATGGCCATGTGCGTATCTATGGAACATCCGGTAACCAACCATGCCTTGAAGTTACCCTGCCAATGCCATGCAGTTGATGGTTTGTTTTTTTTGCTTCCATATGGACAAACTGCAGGAATGGTTTTGAGATGGTTTAGGGATGAGTTTTGTTGTGACGAAGCCCGAAAAGCCCGAAAAAAAGGTTTGGATGTATATGATTTAATTGTTGAAAAAGCCGCAAAAATTGCACCTGGAGCCGATGGATTAGTCATGTTGCCTCATTTAATGGGTGCAGGTTCTCCAGAATTTAATCCCGAAGCCAGAGGAGTATTTGCCGGAATAAAAATGGGGATGACAAAAGCTCATTTTACCCGCGCTATTTTAGAATCGGTTGTTTGCATGGTCAATCGGAATATGCAAATCATGAAAGAACAGGGAATTGTCATTCGCGATATCCATGTGCTTGGTGGTGGTTCGAAAAGTGCACTTTGGGTTCAGATTTTAGCCGATATGACTGGCGTACCGGTGCACACACTAATGATTTCGGATAATGCTGCTACAGGAGCGGCATTGCTTGCAGGGGTTGGGTCTGGTTTATTTGCCGATCTTCACTCTGCATGCAGTTTATCGGTAAAATCCCAATCGTGTTTTGTGCCTAATCAAATGTTGCATGAGCAATATAAAGCAGTTTATAACAGGTATCTTAATTTATACCAATCGCTCGAAACGTATTGGTAAAAGTATTTTTTAAGGTTCTATTCATGGTTTGTAGCAGTGATTAGGATTCTTTAATTTTTGGAGTAGGTTCAAGTAATTTTCTAATAATGAGCCTACCCCGAAAAAGTCAAGAACCCTAAAGAGGCTGTGTGAAAAGTGAAAATTTTAAACACGAAGACAGAAAGTTACGAATTATATATATCTGAAATTTAGCAATTGTGTCTTTGTGACTTCGTGTTCTAATTGTATTATTTTGACTTTTTAGACACCCTACTAAACAGTTCATTTATTTTCAACGTGTTCCCCTTTAGGGGTTAGGGTTTAGAAAGTTGAAAAACAATGAACTCAGGATTTTCGGAGTGGACTCAATAATTATAATTTAGATTTCATTTAAACCTTTACCATGAAAAAACAATTTGTTGTTTTACTGACGCTGCTCCTGATTGTCACTTCTGCATGTAAAAAGGAATTAAATAATGGCCGGCAGGTTTTGCTCATTTTAAATTCCAACAATCCGGAATCAATTAAATCAAGGCAATACCTGATGCCATATATGGCTCATTTTGATATTCCATTTGATACACTTGACCTTGCCAGAGAAAAGCTGCCCAAAAATCTGGAAACCTATAGCCTGATAATCATCTCGCACAAAAACATTGCACAAAATGATGGTGTCCTGGCCAAAACCCTGAAGATTTCACTTTCAGGAGTGGCTAAAGAAGGATCGGGGTTGCTTAGTTTCGATCCTGGACTTTTTACTAATATGCCGAATGATGCTGAAATTTCATTTGCAGATACCCTGTTATTTACTTCAGACAGCAATTACATCACCGCTTTTCATTTTTCGCCTTTTAAACTAAAGTTGTTCGACAGCCTTGCGTTTCCTGTTTATGAAAACATACAGGGCAATGTGTTGATTTCTATCAAAGGAAAACCTTTTTTATGGACAGAGCCATTAAGAAATGGCCATATTGTGCATTGGGCATCAAATGATTGGATGGATACCCAAGTACTCGGGCCATTAGGTGGATTGGACGATTGTTTATGGCGTTCAATGGTTTGGGCTGCACGCAAGCCTTTTGTCATACGCGGGTTACCACCAATCATCACCATGCGTGTAGATGATGTAGCCGGAAGGGGTGAACTTTGGCAAAACACCCCTCTATATTGGGTTGAAACAGCCAACAAATATGGATTAAAACCTTGGCTGGGCTTGTTTATATACAATCTGAACCCTTCGGCTATTAAGGAATTAAGAACCTATATCGAAAACGGGCAGGCTACTGCTTCACCACACGCTTTTGGCAGACCTCCCGGACGTGGAACTCAAGACCCAACTCTCCAAAAGTATTTTAAAGAAATCAAGCATGATTTTACCGACTTTTATTATTATCCAAAAGCAATTCCTTTACGTGAAAAAGAATATGATGAGTTTATTTTTTTTGATCATCAGCATTATAAGCCTTGGAGCAATGAAGAAGCAAAAAAAGGATTGGATGCCGTTGATAAATGGTACGACGAAAATAAACCATTGCCCAAATCAAATTATTTTCTTGCCCATTGGTATGAAGCAGGGGCAAATGTGATTGAGCACGTTTCTAAAAACTGGGGCATGAATTTTATAGCGCAGAACAAAGCCATCGACATGCCATGGAATGACAGCGTTCCCTGGGTAATGCAAGGGCCTTTCCGGTATTTCGAAAAGCCAGGCACCAGCACCAATAATGCATCGAGGACATTAAGGGGCAATAACCCTTTGTATTATGCCGATTTTACCAATATCAACGGATTCCGTTTCTTTAACTGTTTTACCGAGATTAGGGATGACGCTGGTTACGAATGGGCTCCCGACAATGATGTAAACGCTTCTGCAGGCCGCGGTATCCGGCAACTATCCCGAGCATTAGGCAGCATGGCGATGGCTGTATTATTTACCCATGAAACTGATTTTATATATTTAATCGAACCTTCTAAGTGGGAACAGGAGATAAAATTGATAACCGAAGGAATGAAAATATACAACCCACTTTACCTTACAACCGATGATGCCCTAAAAATTGTGCGCGCCACCAAAACGTCAAAGCTTAGTAAAATTGAAAACAATATTCAAAAAAATGAGTTAAAAGTTTTTCTTAGTGGACATAGCGATGTGAAATCCTATTATTATATTTTTACTGAAACGAATGGAAAAATCAATCAGCAACTAAATGAAATACCAATATTTGATAAACAAATTGAAATTGTCTCCAAATTATCAAATTAACAGGATTTTGGGTTAATTATTTCGGTTTCAATTTTTGCAGGCTTATTGGGTACTGGTTTAAATTAACTTATACTATGACTAAATATTCGATTCTAATAGTGGTTATTGGTTTTCTGTTTGGATGCCAACAAAATAAAATAGACAATAAAATGAAATCAGAAACAGTGAACACAATTGCATTGATGAAAAAAACAATCCGGGTAGATTCATCTAAAGTGTTATACAATAAAGCAATTACTCAGGAAGAGTTTTCAAAAGATTGGACTGTTCATCATAGCAATTGGAAAGTTGAAGATGGATGGTTAATTGGTGAAAACCCCGGAAACTGGCCTGGAATGGCCATACTCAAACAGGATTTCCCCGGAAACGTGCTGATTGAATTTGAAGCACAGACTATTCTGCCTTCATCGCACGATATTAATGTGATGTGGAATGGCGAATGGCTTCCGGAAACCGATCAGCGAGGCATTGCTTATGTGGCAGGATTGCAGGGTTGGTGGACCGGGAAGGTGGGAATTGAAAAATCCAATGACTATAAATTTATGGTAGGTACGCCTCTGTTTAACTTTGAGCCCGGCAAATTGTATAAAATTCAGGCAGGAAGCATTGATGGACAATGCTTTATACTTGCCGACGGGAAATTGCTGCTCGAAGCGATGGATCCTAACCCGATTGACAACCAAAAATACACCAAGGTTGGTTTTGAGGCGTATTGCAGCAAAATCCGTATCCGTAATATCAAAATCATGCAGATTTACTGGGAGCCAGTTGATATGAAATATGAGGTTGATTTCTAGCAGTAATGATTAAAAATATTCCATTTAAATTAAAATAGCTTGAAAAGAAATTAGTTCTGTTTGGCGCCTGTAAGATTGGACGTTCATTCATCGCTCAGCTCTTTAGTCAGGGTGGATATGAGGTCGTTTTTATCGACGTATTTAAACCTGTTATGTTACCATTAAATAAGTAAACAAATGAAAAAGAAAAATTTCATCCTTGCGGTTTTAATTGGGTTCGCTTTACTGCAGAACCAGGAACTTTTAGCACAAACTACAACTAAAACGGTTATTACTCCCGAAAAATTGTTATACCATCCTATTCAATTAAATGCTGCTGATAAAACCATCATTCCCTGGTATTCGCCCGATTTAGGAAAGTCGTTCGATTTTGTAATTAACGCCACTTGGAAGTTTTGGAATACCATGCGCATGGATAAGAATGGATTACCATATTACATGAACCATCAGGTATGGCGGGGCGATTTCAACGACCGCCGTGGAGTTGGCGGCGACCAGTTTTCCATGGCATTGTCATCCTTCAACCTGCTTTATGGTTATACAGGCGATGAAGCTGTGAAAGAAGAAATGAAGTTTATTGCCGACTACTACCTCACTCATTCACTTTCGCCAGCCAATGCAAAATGGCCTAACATTCCTTATCCATACAATGCGCTTGTTTATTCAGGAATTTACGATGGCGATATGGTAATTGGTCCTGGTTTCACTCAACCTGACAAGGCTGGCTCGTTTGGGCTTGAATTGGTGAAATTACACAAAATGACCAGCACTTTTCCCTGGCCAAATATAACTGAAAAACGGTATTTGGAAGCTGCAACAGATATTGCAAACACACTTGTATTGCATCTACAAGGGGGAGATAACGATAATTCTCCTCTTCCTTTTAAGGTAAATGCAATAACCGGTGAAATTGGCAAGCTACAACACAATTCAGGTAACAATGAAACTACTCAGCAAAGCAGTTATTCCAGTAATTGGGCTCCTACATTAGAACTATTACTCCATTTAATCGATTTGAAAGCAGGAGATACCCAAAGCTACCAAAAAGCATTCGAAACCATATTGGCCTGGATGAAAAATTATCCCTTAAAAACAAATAAATGGGGACCTTTTTTCGAAGATATACCGGGCTGGAGCGATACTCAGATTAACGCCATCACTTTTGCTCAATTTATCATGAACCATCCTCAATATTTCCCCAACTGGAAAACTGAAGTACAGGGCATTTTCGACTGGGTTTACCAGAAACTTGGAAACAAAGAGTGGGAAAAGTATGGTGTAATTGTGGTAAACGAACAAACAGCTTATCAGACTCCGGGCAACAGTCACAGCTCCCGCCAGGCATCAGCCGAACTGCAGTTTTCTGCATTATCCGGCGCCAATACTTCTGTGAACAATGCCATCCGTCAACTTAGCTGGGCCACCTACATGGTGGGCAACGATGGAAAGAACTGCTACCCACGCGATGAGGTGTGGATGACCGACGGCTATGGTGATTACATTCGCCACTTCCTCCGTTCCATGGCCTACCATCCTGAACTTGCTCCTGCCAGGCAGAATCATTTGTTAAACTCCACTTCTATTATCCAGCTCATGGAATACCCAGGGTCTGTAAATAAATTCCTGGAACCTGTTGTACCGACAAACCNNNTAATTATTAATTACAGAACATTCGATAAAAAAGGTGAGGAGATAATACGACTTACTCAAAAGCCTGTAACCATTCTTCTCAATAACAACAATATACCCGAAAGCTCTAACAGGGAGATTGACAGCTGGAGCTGGAAACCTCTTTCAAATGGAGGAATATTGACTGTTGTTCGAGTTTCAGGAAACCTGATTACTGTTTTAGCTAAATAGATTTTACTATGCCACAAAAACACTTTATTTTAATTTACCTACTTGTATTTCCTGTTCTGCTTTCCGCTCAGGCGACAAAGGACTGGTTTGCGTTTTCTCCATCCAATAATCTTACATCATCTGAATTATCGATGGCTGATTGGCTCCATAAACCGGCCGGGAAACATGGATTTGTTCAGATGAAAGGCGACAAACTCATGTTTGAAGATGGAACACCTATAAAATTCTGGGGAACCAACATTGCCAGCGAGTTGCCGTTTATGACCCCGGAAGAAGCTATACGGTGGTCGAAATTCCTCACCTCGTACGGATTTAATGCGGTGCGTTTTCATAAGTTTACCTGGGATGCAACCGATGGAATTCATTCCACGGTAATTACCAATGAAAAGTGGAAGAACTTCGATTTCCTGTGTAACGAATTGCGGAACAACGGGGTTTATTATGGTTGGTCGCATATATATGGCCATAAGGTTTGTCCGGGCGACAGCACCCGGCTGATAGCTTATAATGAATTAGCCGCCACCAAATTCCCCTGGTCTCATCTGAACCAAACCACCTCGGCACTGGTAAACTTCGCCGACGATCTTCAGGATTTGAATATTGAGCTTACCGTTAACATTCTCAACCATATTAACCCAACTACCGGATTACGCTATGCCGACGATCCTGCTCTTAGCTTTATCGAATTTCAGAACGAAGACAATATTTTCTGGTCAGCCATTGAGGAAACCCTGAAACAAACCCCCACTTACAATGCTCTTCTCTGTAAAAAATTCAGTAAATGGCTTTTGCAGAAATATAATAACGATGCAAATCTGACAAAAGCCTGGAACAACGAAGGCATAGCTGAGGGTGAAAGTTTAATGAAAGAAACCATCTATCCTCAGCCCAACCATGGATTATTCAGTTGGGAATACGAACAAGCTATTAAAGAAAACCGGAAAGTAAAACAGCACATACTAGATAAACTAGCTTTTCTATACGAAGAGCAGGTAAAATTCTATAAAAAATTTGAAAATGCGGTACGCAAAACCGGCTATAAAGGAACGCTTGTGGCAAGCTGCTGGCAAGCGGGAACTGGCTTATCGCATCTTCTAAACCTGCATGCCGATTACCTTACTGGGATGATTGACCGCCACAATTACTTTGGTGGCGGAAAAGGGCACAATCTTGCGCCGGGAGTGATCGACAATTCGGCTATGGTATCGCACATTGGTTCGGGGTTGTTTAGCACCGGATTGCAACAGGTACGCGACAGGCCATTTGTTTTTTCGGAATGGATGAGCCTGATTCCAAATGAATGGACAGCCGAAAGTGCTCCCATAGTGGCTGTTTACGGCATGGGACTTCATGGCTGGGATGCTTCGTACGTTTTTGCTACCGATTACCCGCATTATTCACCCACCATTGAAACACCTGGAGGTGGAATTTACAATGCCACCTCACCAACGCAGCTGGCTCTCTATCCTGCTCTGGCTCGAATGATCTACCGGAACGATGTTACAGAAGGGAAAGTTGTGGTAAACCGGAATGTGGACCTAAAAGCTATGCAGAACGGCGAAACTGCATTCAAAGATGTGGTGAAACAGGATTACGACCGCAAGTCGATCGAAGGTTCATTCCCTTTGCAGCTGATGGCAGCCGGAAGGGTAGTACTCACATTTACCGCCAATTCCCGGATCGAGTTGACTGGAAATATCGATCAGCTCTGGAACGACAGCACTGTCACCTCCAACACAGGTGAGCTTACGTGGAGCGAGAAAGGGAAAGGCTATTTTACCATTAACACCCCCGGCACCAAAGGCCTGGTGGGTTTTGCCAAGGGAAAGAAATTCGACCTGGGCGAAATAAGTTTATCAACTGATAATGAGTTTGCAGTTATTCTGATTACCAGTCCAGAGCCAGGCAAAACCATCAGCGAAAGCCGTAAAATGCTGGTAACCACCATTGCCAGGGCGCGCAACACCGATATGAAGTACAACGACGACCGCACCCAGCTGCTCAACAATGGAAAAGCGCCGATGCTGCTCGAACCGGTTAAGCTGAGTTTATTAGTTAAAGGAAACTCAATGCCGAAATGCACCATGCTGGACCATACAGGACATAAAACCTCCAATCAGATAAGACCTGTTAATGGAGGGTTAACCCTCGATGGCGCAGCGACAAAAACGATGTATTATATGGTTGAATTTTAAGGTAAATTTGTATCTCAGAAATACCCTTAACGGGTATTGAATTTTACTTAATACTTTTTACTCAATACCAAATATCGTTTATGCAGAAACTTATCAACGCAATAAAAAAAAACAGTGTCGATATGTCCCGATGTGGATGGGCTGAATCCAACCTGCGGTTGAATCGTTGTTTGAATATTAACCAATAACCATCAAAAAACACCTATAACCGAATACCGTGCTGAAGAAACAAATCATTGCCGGATTTTGCATCATAATGTTAGGCTTGAAACCTGCTATGGCACAGGAAAAGAAATTTTTCCCAGGAGCGGATGAGAACACACCATCGCGTTCGCAATACTTTTCGTGGATCAATAACACCAACGAAGGCGCCACCGAAAAACAAACCCTCATCAACCTCAGTTTCTATCAATGGTTGAAAGAAGAGTATGGTATGATACTCGATATTTACGCATTTGATGCGGGTGCTATCGATGGCAAAAATTTCTATAGGGGGTCGGCTCACGAAACGGAAGTTAGTGTACGTTAAGGATTGATTAAATTTTCAACTGTCTGAATTCTCCTTTTTTAGGTTGTTTATTTTGGAGCCATACGTAGTCTCCGGTTAGGTTTATATGTTCCCATCCAAGAGGTGATAGATATTGTAAGAGTCTTTCATCTACTTGGTGACCGTGTTCCTTCATTTCGGTTATGATCCTATCCAAATAGACTGTATTCCAAAGTACAATAGCAGCTGTTACCAAAGTAAGTCCACTAGCCCGGTATCTTTGATCTTCAAAGTTTTTATCGCGAATTTCACCCAACCTGTTAAAACTTAATGCTCTAGACAGGGCATTCCTCGACTCTCCTTTATTTAACTCAGCAGTAACATGCCGACGAAATTGAGGATCAATATACCATTTTAACATAAAAATTGTTCGTTCGATCCTACCTAGCTCACGTAGAGCAATTGCTAAACCATTTTGCCGTGGATAACTCCCTATTTTTCGCACAATTAATGAAGCTGTAACTATACCTTGTTTTATTGAAGTTGTCATTCTCAGTACATCATTCCAATTAGGAGGGATATGTTTAAGAATAATATTTCCACCGATTAAAGCACTTAGAGCCGGGTAATTATCAGAAGAACCAGAGATGTATAATTTTGTGTCCTTCAAATCTCTGATTCGTGGGACAAATCTAAATCCCAACAGGTGCATTAAAGCAAATACATGATCTGTGAATCCTGACGTATCTGTGTAGTGTTCTTCTATTCGTAAATCAGATTCATGGTATAGCAATCCGTCCAAAACATAGGTTGCGTCACGTACCCCAGAATTAATTACTTTGGTATGGAAGGGTATATATTGATCATTGACATGTGTGTAATACTGAAGTCCTGGTTCACTTCCAAGTTTAGGATTGACACTACCCCTTTCTTTGCCATGTCCTCCGGATTTAAACTCCTGTCCATCCGAAGAAGATGTCTTTCCTTCACCCCAATTAGTTGCAAATGGATGTTTGAGTTGAGTGTTCACAAGAACAGACAGCGCCGATGAGTATGTTTCATCTCGTATATGCCAGGCTTGTAACCAGGACAATTTTGCATACGTAATGCCTGGTGTTGATTCAGCCATTTTCCTTAACCCCAGATTAATTGCATCCGATAATATTGCAGTTAACAACAACGTTTTATTTGAAGTTGGTTCCGCAGTTTTCAAATGTGTAAAATGTTCAGTAAAATCCGTCCAACTATCCACTTCCATTAATAAGTCAGTTATTTTAACTCGGGGTAAATAACTGTATACCTTGGTCAAAAAAGCTTCTGCTTCTTTTGGAACAGAATTAGTAATTGGGGATATTTTTAATCCTTCTTCAGTTATACTTACATCAATCAATTCATCATTTTCAGCCATTCGGTTTACTTTTTCCAATAGTTGATGTAAAACGGAAAGCCTCTCATTCAAATATGTATCACAATCTATATCTATACTTAATGGTATTTTTTTTATTTCTTTGAGTGTTTTAAATTTATCCACAGGTAAGAGGTATTCTTCAAAATCTTTAAACTGGCGCGAACCCTTCACCCATATATCACCAGAGCGTAAAGCATTCTTTAATTCAGTGAACAAACAGAATTCAAAGTTCCTGTGATCGATACCATCCTCCGTAAATACTAGATTTTCCCATCGTTTACGGACAAAACTTGTAGGGACATCACTGGAAATAATGCGCGTTTTAGTGTAGTCTAGAGTTTTAATAACACCTACAGCCTGAAGAATATCCTTAGCGGCAGGAGCAGCATTTAATTCAATAGCTTCGAGAAATGCTGGGATATAGCGACGTATTTGTGAATAGGAATTGCCTACAAGATTATAATAATCAAATGATTCTGGTTTGCTCAGATGTTCTGCTTCAGTTATGCTTTTTGTAAATTCATCCCACGTAATAATTGATTCTATTAAGGAAAAAGGATCTTCTCCTGTTTGTTTAGCTTCTACTAATGCATTGCCAATACGCCAGTAAAGCCTCACTTTATCGTTTATAGCTTTACCCGAACGTTTGAATTCATTTTCATGTGAATTTTTTGCGCTGTTAAAAATGGATCCCATTATATGATCATGTAAATCAACTATCTCATCAATCAATGTCGCTTTTGCTTCTATTACAACAGCTACAATGGTAGCATAGCGTCTTGTAACTTCAAAATCTCCTAGATGTTGGGCTGTCATTTGCCCACCTTCTCTTGCAATTTTAAGTAATCTGTTTTGGTGAACCCTTTTTTCCAAACCAGGAGGTAGATCTAAATCTTTAATTGTATTGAGCCTTTCAATGTGTTCCAAAATGTGTTTGACTTTGTATGCTGCCGGAGATTGTCTTAGCCATAATAATGTACTTGACCCTGTCCCTTCCCGTAATAACAACAATGTATCAAGTTGATCTTTTTGTTGGCTGGACAAAGGTTCTGTGAGCATCTGGTATATAAGCCTGGAGGCTCTTGTAATAACTTCTGCACAAATATTTTCAATAGTAAATATCGCTGGAAGTAAGATTTTTTTTAATCTAAGATTTTCAATAAGCTCATTGGCTAATATGATGCCTTTATCTGTTTGTAATGCTGTTTTTTGTAATGAATCAACAGCTAATTCATAATGACTGGCAGTTGTAAATACTTCAACATCCAAGATAGATCTTAATGATAACACATGTTCTCGTCTGGTCGCAGATCGTTCACTGTAGTTACTCCATAGTTGTGGATCTATATTTAATTGATAACCAATATAATTCAATAATAATAAAAGAGGTTGTTGCCCAACAGGAAGGATTATGCCCGGGAATCTCATATAACAGAGTTGTATCGCAAATCCTAATCGGTTTTCGCTTCCTCTACTATTTTGATCTATCATGGAGATATCACGCTCACTTAAGGAATATAGCCTTATCAAATCTTCTCTTTCCTCTGGAATTGCAAAGAGATCGTTACGTTCGCTTTCTGTTAAAATTTGGCGTCTTGGCATGCTTACGATTTGCAAATGTTGTAAGTTTTGCGAACCCCAAACCTTTAAACCGAAATTGTTTATTTTAAGGGAGTTTGGTGTTTCGCAAATATTAATTGCATAATTATAATATTTTGCGATAACTTTTGCGAAATTTGCCGGATATATTCAAAGAAATATGACCGCTTATGAAAATTGGGTATGCAAGGGTTTCCACAACTGATCAAAATCTTGAAATTCAACTTCAGGAACTCAAAAAAGCCGGTTGTGAAAAAATCTATAAAGAAAAAGTTTCAGGAACACATTTGAAGCGACCAGAACTCCTGCGAATGTTGGATCATTTGCGGAAGGATGATCAAGTCATTGTTTGGAAATTAGATCGACTGGCTCGGTCTACAAGAGATCTACTTGCAATCTGTGATCAGATTGCTGAGTCAAAAGCTAATTTCAGGTCCTTATCAGAAACTTGGGCAGATACGACCACTCCTGGAGGTAAAATGATTCTTACTGTATTTGCAGGCATAGCCGAATTTGAAAGGGAACTCATTGTTGAACGAACCAGTTCGGGAAGACAAGCAGCCCAAAAGAGAGGTGTGAGGTTTGGCAGACCACCAAAATTAGACTCAAACCAAATAGGCGCTATAAAGAGCCTACTAGAAAAAGGGAACTCTGTTAAGGAGGTCGCAAAAATATTCAAAGCTCATCCTGCTACCATTTATCGCTTTCTCACGAAATAGAATTTGATAAATTCACGCTAACGTACACTAACTTCCGTTTCGTGAGCCGACCCCTGTTTGGTCAAATTCTGGTATTTTTCATTCTGAACCTCTTGGTTTTCAATCTTTGAAACAGGTAAAGGGGTGGATTGCGCCTTCTGAATTACCGGATTTGACAATGCTTTTATATCTTCCTTGGTAATTGCCTCATGCTTGTAATAGTTTAGCAAAAAATCAAAGGTTTCGTTAAGTTTTAAAATGATCGGATCGAGCTTGGTTTTCTCCTGCTCTCTTATAAAAGAGATGACCGTAGTCCGAAGTTTGGAAAGTTCCTCCGCGGTGGATTTTGTCTTCGTTTTTGGGTTAATGCCCGTTTCTTTAAAGTACAGGACCATGCAGTTAAAGAATTCTTGCTGGGTTTCAAACTCAAATTCCTTGGTTAGGTCCTTCATTATTTTTACATAATCGGCATCTACAGTAAGAGTCGTTTTCATAGTTTAATTGAGCGCAATTGCGTAAATAATTGTAATTATTAATGATTTTCAAATATATATAATTGCCGCAATTGCGAAAACAATTGTTAATAATTGTTTATAATTCATATAATGCTGAATTTAAAGACATTGAACTCCATTCAATCAAGACGAATCATGCTCTGCATGATTCCCTCTTGCTTTACCTATCTCCCCCGAACATTTTTGCTTCATTGCAAAGCAATATCCTTTTCAAGGGGGGTAGCTAACCAAGGAATGTGGTAAACTTTAAAAATAAAGAATGTCTACCACAAGTTAAATTGTCCTTTTTGCTGTCTTTTAACTTCTGTTAGGCACTGGCAGTTATTATTCTCAATCCAATTATCTATCAAGTTAACACAGTTACTTTGTTCAGGGATGGAGCGGGAAGGGCGAAAAGGCTCTTTGGCAAAATTTGGTTGCAACATTAGCCTTGTGGGTTTTGCCAATGTGCCTTGCAGTGAAGGGATGGTGAGAGTTGACATGTTAGTTAACCTCATTTTTTACTTCACTAATAATATCTGCTTTTATACCGTTCAAATAAAAGTATAGGTTTACATTATATTCCTTTCCAATTGTATAATGATTTTTCTTCTTAATTAAATAGAATTGGTTAGCTAATGAAGGAATCTTAATACATTTGAATCCTTTTTTATTCAAATCAATAACACCTTGGAAAGTTTGAATATTTTCGGAATCAGACTCTTTCCAAGGCAATTGAAAATCTGGATTTAAAAGATTAAATCTGTCTTTTATATTTGATATAAAATCAAAAGCTGAGCGAAAATCCTTATTATATGCTGCAGCAATGCCATTAAAATAATTATATCTTAAAGTAAAAGAATCTTCAATTTTGGGATATTCTCTAATTAATTCAAAAAATTTAAGACGATAGCTCATTATGTGCAAATTACGGCCATAATATTTGAATAATAATTTCATAACATCCTCAAAATCTTTATAATATTCAAGACCAGCGAGATATTCTTGACATTTTTCATAATTGTAATTCTGTAAATAGAAGTTGAATAATAAAATTAATGCAAATGGTCTTAAGTCAGCATCATCATAACACTCATCTAAATATTTAAGATATTCTGTTTCGTTTTCCTTGAAAACATATTTTTGACGATATTCATTTTGTAGAGTTAAAATATGATACCTATAATCAGATACCGTTCTATCTGCGATATCAAAATTCTCCTCAATTTTTATTCTTATGATTAGTTTGTCTTCCTCGTCTAAATTTAACTTTTCCAAACACCACATTTCAAGCTTTATTAATTCATAATAACTATATGAAGAACAAGGGTCAATTAGTTTTTTGATTTCAAATAATTCACGAGCATCTTTTAAATATCTTTCCGTTTTGATTAATTCCGTTTTCTCAGTTTGATACCATTGTTTAGCCATTTCAAAATTTATAACCGCTCTTCGATGAATCAATTTACTATCTCTATAATTAACTAGTGTATCAGCATAAGTTAAAAGCTTTTCTGCTTTTTCTAAATCTTTTATCGCTCCTCTGTATTGTAGATTTATTGCATAATGCAAAATAAAATGATGCGATTCGCCAAGATTAATAAAAGCCAAATCATATAGCTTGTTAATTTGAGTGGGATTTAAGTGTTCACTATGTCTTATTTCTTTTAATAGACTTGTCGCGATTAATGAAGAAGTCGAACCTGGTATAATATGTGAAATGATGGTCTGAAAATGTTTATACCTATCATTATGTTTCAATATCATCTCAATTAATCTTTTAGATATAATAGGATGCTTTGTTTTAAAATATAAATCAGGCTCAGTAGAGTGAGAATCAAAAGTTTCTTGAAAGAGAATACCCTTGCCTTCAACTTCAATTACTTCTTTTCGAAAGACTTGCCAATCTTTTGAAATTATACTTTTAAGCAAACTTGCCGGCATTTTAATATTATACTGATAGAGCATTGAAGTATAAATGAACGCTTGTTTAGCTAATTCATTCAATTGTTTATAAGCTCCAAGCAAATCATCTACATGATGATTATCTGTAACTAATTCCATTAATGAAATAAAGGAATCACCATTATAGTTATTTTGTATTTTAGAAATAAATCTTTTTTCTTCTTGTACATCTCTATAATTCAATAATTGACATTGTTTAAGGTTTTGCACTAATTCAATACATTCAGATTCTGAAAGAGCTGTGTCAATATTTATAATGTGACTATTAGTTATAACCTTGTCTATTTGATTTCGAATCAGGATATTTTCTCTGATTGAGGTTATGATTATTATATTGAATTGATTATACTGTTCTAAACTTAACTTATTCCTAAAATCAAGAAATGATTTGAAAATATAGTTAATCTCTATGGAATTAAAATATAGAATAATATTTTCTGCTCTGCATGAACGAAATAATTCGGTTAAATCTGGAATATGTAATTTAGTTGAATCCAATATTTCAAATGCAACGGATTTCCCCCGATTTGAGTCAGTAATAATTTTTTCTATTAGCCTGTATGCAAAAGTAGATTTTCCAGTACCAAAAGAACCTGTCAGAAAAAAAATAGGCAATAATTTGGAGTTATTATTTTCAATTTTTGAATATATTTCTTTTTTGACAGTTTTTATTTTTTCTTTTTTTACTACATCAAAATTTTTATTTATTATTTAATAGTTAGGCTCTTCACCAATATAGAATTCCTTCTTAGACACAAACTTTTTAGGCTGAGTATTTGAATTTAATTGAACTAAGCCGTCAGACAATCTTAATAAAATTCTTGAATTTAAATTAATATCACTTTCTTGAGCTGTTGAAAAATTTACTCTTCGTGATTTTAAATAATTTTTGTTATTAGCTTCTTCCCAATCTTTATATTTATTTATAAAATCTGCATAAGTTGACTTAATAACACGAATTTTTTTCTTTGCATATAAAGGCAATAAACTATCTGAAACATAAGGGTCTATCAAGTACATAAACCTATTATCTCTAAAGCCCGAACTTTCAATGATTTCAAATAAATGATTTGCCCATGGGTCAGAAAATGAATAACCAATTGCTAAAAATCTAATGTTATCGGATGGATTCTTGAGCTCGTTAAGTACTGCCTTATAAAAAGGTTGATTCTTAGTAAAATCAGCTGTTGAGAATATTAAAGGATATTCTTTTTTTGAAGAAATACATCCGTTTAGCTTTATATATTTGACTTCATCATTTGAGTTTTGATAAAGAAGCTCATTTTTCCCTCTAATTTGCTTTAGCTTAAAACATTCATCCGGTGTGTTTTCAATTTTTTGGTATGCTTGCTCAATTAACAAATCCATATTTGTTGTTAATATTTGTCGCCACGGCATTGAAGCTAGTTTTTTGTGTTCCTCACTTATCCGAATTTTTCTGAGGCATTCATCAACATATTCATCAAATTCATCCCTTGAATAATCCTCGCTAGCTTCAATTAAATCAACAAATGTTATTAAGTCTTTTATACCTAAGTCAATATGTTTTTTGTCTTGAAAAAAGTCAATTAGAGTTGAACCTAGAAATCCATTTTCTTTAGTAACTGAACTTCCTGCACCAAGAAATAGAAAGGTATTTCTTTCAGAAATTTTCTCAAACAATTCATATAATTGTTCAAATTGTCTATCTAAATCGGTTATGTGTTGCATTATTTAAAATTTTCTCAATTTACAAAAAACTTTACTTAAGGTGTGAGGGACAGCAAAGAAAGCAAGTGTTTGGAAGCGAAGGGACGGTCTGGAATACTCTTGCTTTGTGTATTGGCTATCATTTTATTGATTAAGTTTCATTGTTGTAAGGTCGCTCTTCCGTTTGTGCCTAACGGTACATAGTAGAGTAGACAAGGGCATTTCAGCCCAAGCCTCTCACGGAACCGTACTTGAAAGTCTCCCCTCATACGGCTCTTGTTATACAAATCTATACGCTTCAATGTGAAAATCCTAATAGCCAATGATAAAATAAGTTTGGGTATTGAACCCGCACTCTGTTTATCCACTCAAAGGCTTTATTAATACTTGTTTTGTAGCGTTTATACCTTTGCCTTGCCCATCGAACAAGGCGGTGCTTTAATAACCGGAAAACCTTGGACAGTTCATTAATCCTGAACTTTCCATAGTAATTTACCCATCCTCTTATGTAAGGGTTCAGATACTGCGCTAAGCCTACAATGCTTTTGAAGCTGGAGTTTATAATTTCCAGCTCCTCCAGTTTGTCGGATATCCGTTTTCGTGAGCTAATACTAATGGCACAATCATGGCCCAGAAACAGTCGTCCTGTTTTCTTTGACATGGCTGGCCGGGGTTGAAAAGAGAATCCAAGAAAATCAAATTTAACTACCGGATGTTTATCTCTCCGTCTGTAGTCCCGGCAATAGACCAGTTTTGTTTTCTCCGGATGCAGTTCCAACCCACATTGCTTCATTCGTTCATTTATGCGCTGTAACGTAAATTCTGCATGGGCTTTGGTTTTGCAATGGATAATCGCATCGTCGGCATACCTAGCAAACCTAATAGCAGGATCAGTTTTCTCTAACCATCTATCCAGTAAATAGTGCAGGAATAAGTTTGCTAATAAAGGACTAATAACCCCGCCTTGCGGTGTTCCTTTCCCTTCTTTTGCAACAACTTCTCCTGTTTTCTTCTGTATGGGCATGTTTAACCATCGTTTGATGTACATCATTGCCCATTTCTCGGGCACATGCTTTTCTAAGGCTAGTATCAACTTTTCATGGTCGATGTTATCAAAGAACCCTTTAATGTCGAGATCTATTACCCAGTCGTTCATTCGACAGTTTTCCCTGACTGAACTTACCGCCTGGTGGGCGTTCTTGTTTGGTCGGTAACCGTACGAGTTCGGACTGAATATCTCTTCAAATCTTGGTTCCAGATAATCTTTGATTACCATTTGTGCTACCCTATCGCTTATGGTGGGTATGCCTAACTTTCGCATCTTACCATCTTTCTTCGGGATTTCTACTTCCTTTACGGCTGGTGGATAGTAACTTCCCGAAGCCAGCCTGTTCCAAAGTTTGTACAGGTATTTGGACCGCTTGGAATCAAATTCTTCCATACTTACGGCATCAACTCCTGCACTCCCTCCATTGGATCGCACTTTCTTATAAGCCACCCATACCATCTGGCGGCTTATCGGTACTGATTTTGTCTCATTCCATAAATTCATCCTCTTGCAAGTTGATCTGTGTTGTGAAACTGTATAACCTAACTCCTTCGCTCCATCCTCATTACAAGGACTTCTTTGCTACTACAAGTTAGTCCGTCTCTGCAAAACACTTCGGTTTTCTGCCTCTGGGTTGTTCCCATTGTGCATTTCCCTTGGCATTGCTTTGCAGGTTCCCGAGTTCCGTATTAAAGCCCAGATAAAGTTCTTGCCGCCTGAATGACGCCTGTCGTTTAACCAGTAAACAGGTAACCGTTAAACTTATTTAACTCCGTAACTTACTCCGTAGCTTTTGACAGGGGGTGACCAACTTCTCGACACCTCATCAGCGGTTCACTCTCGTTCAACTCCTTTATCCATACCTGATAAGCTCGTGGCTTATCTTTTCCAAATCGCTCAGCACCGTGACTCTTTACCACAGCACCATTTGGTGGTTTGATGCCCTCTCCTGCAAGATGACACCGGTGGTTCAACTTACAACTGTTTCCACCATCTCTAATACAGCATGCAGAACCTATTTATTGCCGTAGTTCTGCTTCTCGGCACACTAAGTTTTGTTGGGGATTTCGAAGCGATTTCCTGTCGGGACGTTAAGAGCTAAATTAGAAGAAAACACTTAAAATCCGCAATTCCGCCTCAATAAAATTTATATGATGTGCTTGTTGCACAACTAGCCCGTTTTGGTAAATATAGGTATATCTTTTTACTTAATGTTAATAAAATGTTGATTTAGTTAACTGTTAATCAGTCGTATACTTTACTATCATCGGTCCATTTTGTAACTTATGGCTATTAACAAACGCACCTATGCAAGGTAATAAAGAATATTCCGAAAAACTATTCCAATCCTTCCAGCTCGGAAATGTTTTTAGTCCATGTCTCAGGAATAATCCTGGAATGATTTAATGATACTAAATATAATCTGGTTTAAGGATTCGATGAAGGCATAGGTTGATTCTATCTTTAGAAAAAGTCATAATTCATTAGAAAGAGTGAGATGGGGAATGAATAATTGTCTCTAAATGCTTGTGTGCAGTTAATCTTTATCTCCCTGTTTATCAAACTCAATCATATTTTTTAGTTGACTGTAATCATTGTTACTATCATACTTGATAATAAAACTGAAAATTATATTGTTCAATTTGAAATCCATGGCAGAAAATCCTTTGTTCCATTTTGTATCCGTGGCAGAAGTCATTATACTTTGTACACTATAAGTTTTTCTTATATTGGATTTGATATATTCACCTTTATAGGTATGTCCATGATATAAATGATCAATTTTCTGAAACTCCTTGTAACATTTATTAGAATCTTTATCAAAATAAAATTCTCGTACCCAAATTAATTCCCGCCTAAGAGAATCACCATTAACCTGA
Source organism: Bacteroidota bacterium (assembly GCA_020048915.1). Taxonomy (GTDB): domain Bacteria; phylum Bacteroidota; class Bacteroidia; order Bacteroidales; family JAAUTT01; genus JAAUTT01. The sequence goes on from JAIFLU010000209.1 coordinate 20,349, forward strand.
AACCAATTAGTATCTGGAAGAAGCTTTGTTTCAAAATATTCTCGAAGAATAGGGCCATATATAATACTTATTTTAATTGGTTTTTTTGGGAAATCATATTTGTCTAAAAAGGAAATCAATGTATCGCAATCTTTAAAACTTATCTTTTTAGATATTGAATCTTTCGTCCCTGTTTCTTTAATTGTAAGATAGCTAGTAGTGTCTTTTTTCTCTACCAATATGTTATATTCCTTGTCAGAAAATGAAGGAAAAGCTTGCCACTCAAATTTAAAATCTTGACTAAATCCAATGACGCTATTCCAAACAACTAAAATCAATATGCTATATCCCTTGTCCATAGGTGTTTTTTTTAATTGCACACAACGATGGCGGTATGAAACGTTGGGGAATTCGTGACTTCGAACCTATCAACCAACAAGAACCTTGCCAGCGAGCGATACGCTTGGCATACCATTGAACCCCCAATGTTTTATGACCGCGTGTTAGCGGTTCGTTGTTATTAGGCTTGTTTAATTTATGACAGCGTTTATTTTGCCCCAAAGTTCGTTGTCAAAACCTGAAACCGCAAAATTTGGATTTACAGGGTCAGACGCATCTCCCATTCTTATTACAACCATTTTTTTACTCGGAATCACATAAATTCGTTGGTCATTTGCTCCCATTGCTGAATACATATCAGCAGGCGCATTTGGAACCAAGTAACCCTGATAAACTGTTTGCTCACCTGGAATCATAAAACTAGTTTTTCCATTTAACCACCATAAATATCCATAAGAAGGATTGATATTTTGAGATGTTGCAATGCTTTCGTTAAAAAAGGTTTCATTTATAATTTGTTCGTTATTCCATTTTCCTTTAGTCAATGCTATAAGACCAAACCTTGCCATACTTCTGGTTGTGCTGTGGTAAATGGTATAGATTGTTCCAAAATCCCAAAATCCATCCATTCCAATTTTACTTTTTAATTTTTCATTAAAATAAGTTTCAAAAGTTTTATTGCTTGCATTGGCAACAACATCAGTTAATTTTTGAAAAATATTACTGTATGCCCACCGAGTTCCTGCGTCTGCAACATATGTTAAGTTGGGTTTAATAACATATTGTTTTGTATCATCATTGCCTGCTGTCATTGTTAGTAAATGTCTTACAGAAATTAAGTTTTCCTTTGCCAAGGGCATGCTCGTCCATTCCGTTCCCAAATAATCAGATGCTTTGTTGTTAATGTTCAATAATCCTTCTTGTTGTGCGATTCCTGTTGTAGTGGCAACTAAGGTTTTACCTGCACTATTCCATTCCCAAGTAGTGTTTGCAGAATGACCATTAAAATACTCTTCCATTACAATTCTTCCATTCACAAGTATCATAAAAGATTTTGTGTTTTTTTGAGTAAGGAAATCTTTCAATGGTTGAACTGTGTTTTGATTCCAACCTAAACTTGAAGGTGATTTAGTTTCCCAAGTAGAATTTGTATTGGAAGGGAAATACATAGATTCAGATGTTGTTGGTTGAACATCATCATCATTTTTACTACAACTCGAAATTGATAGTAACACCAACAAAAAAATTGTAAAAGATTTCATAATTATTCTGATATTAAGTTTAACACATCAATTTGATAATATATTTCCCCAAAGGTTTAACGTGTTTTAGCACTTTTGGACTCTGTTGTTTAATAGTGGGTAACGTTGGCGGTAAAACTAGTGCGGCATAAATAGCTATTCCATAATGGTTCGCCAAATATGCCTGTTAAAGGTAAAAAATTTTCGATCTGCCATATCCGACCGCATTAATTTTGACCGTTTGTTGTGTGGTGTATTTTTTTCAATCCGTCACGTAAATCTTTGAATTGTAATAATCTAAAAAACCTTCTTTTCCATGAATTTTCAGCATCTTCTGATTTTCAATAAAATTTTGTCCATACTTTTCCCAACGTTTAGTCCAACTTTTAAATTTCTGACATGGAAATTCATTACACTCATAGCAATGCGTAATCCCTTTTTCTTTGCAACATACATGGTATGTTTTACAACTTTCACATCTTTTGCTGTTAATCTCAGCTCCAGGACAAGGATTTTTATCCCTTGTGTATGTTGGACATCCTCCACAAAAGCATCCACAGGCAGGAACTCTACCTCTATATTCCTTTAATTCTTGTTTCTGGATTGATGATTTTACAAAATCTGTCGGTAATGTAATTATTTTTGATATTTCTGTTATTGTTTTACCCTCTTTGAATAATCTATATGCTAGAAATTCCAACGTTTCGCCAACTTCTATAATATTTCTGTCCAAGTCATAAAACCGAATTACATGTTGTCTCCACGGTTGCTCTCGTGTTTGATGGATAAACTCAATGTTATTATCAATCAGTTTTTTCTCAATTTGCTTTATATCATCAAATTCAAAATACAACTCAAAATTATTGCCTCCTGTTTTTATTTCTCTATTGTCAATTAATTTTTGATTGTGAGATTTCAAATGAATTGCAAAGTCTCCTTCAAATGTTACATTTTCTCCAAAATCATACTTGACTTTCTGACCTAAGATTTTTTCATAAAAATCTCGTGCTTTTCCAATATCAGCAACCGTAATTAAAGAGCATATATATTTCATTTCCAATTATTTTTTTAGATTATTCTATTAATTTGTCTCTATTACATGAATAACATAATTTGTTATGAATACATATTGTGTCACCACAATTCTCGCATTTAAGCTTTTCTTCTACCTCAGCAATAAACCAATCAGCTCCATTCTTTTTTATCAAATTTAAACTATCTAAAAAATTGTATCCATTTCGCTTTTCATATTTCTTAGAATATTGTTCGTGTATCTTACTAGGAAATAAATCACAATCAAAACAATAATCAATCTCATATATTTTTCCATTTTCACACTTCTGTTTAAAAAAAGAGCAGTTTTTATTCATAGTCCTGCAACCTTTACAATGACAAACTTTGCCTCTTTTTTTGGTATCTGATGACTATATGCTAAATATTTATCACATATACCGCAATACATACCACATGAAGCAATTAGTTCTTTTTTATTATCATCCTGTTTCATTAGTAATTATCATTTTGCTGGGCACTTTTAATATCTTGACTAACGTAAAGTTTAGTCATTGAATATCAGTTGTATATAATTTTAATAAAATTCTCATTTTTACAATCATTTCATCGCTTTTCCTTTTACGTTAGCAAGGGAATTTAATCCCGCTTGTCGTGTTGTGTTGAATGCCACACAACGTCTGAGGTATGGAATGTTGGGGAGCTCGTGGTCACATTCCTATCAACCGATAGAAAAAACTTGCCAGCGATCAATGCGCTTGGCATTCCAATAAAACCCCAATATTTTGTACCGCTTAGGCGGTGTTTTTATTTATATTCTTCATTAATTAACTCTTTCATTCTTTCAAGTGGCGTAGCAAATTTCAAGGCTCCCATTGGTTTTTCAAGAATATTTTGATTGAAATGCTGAATTGTTTTAATAAATCTGTGTTTATCTTTCCCAAATATAAATTTATAATCTTGAACAAAATCATTCATTGAGCCTAAAACTGCCTTTGATTCAGTTGTTACAATTTGTATATGAATATATTCAACCATTATTCTCTCTATCAAACCTTTATTTATTCCGGCATGAGTCAAAATGTCTTGCACTCCTTTTATGTAAAAATCAAGAAAGTTCTTTAAATCTTTTTTTAATAAATCCGGTACAATAAAGGATACCAGCGTCTTTGAATTTGTATACAATAAACAGTATCGTCTATTAAAGTCAAATATGTTTGCATACCAATCACCAAGTCCAGTATTTATATGATTATTATCTTTAGGTTGTACATTTATTTTCAATTCTGAAATCAGACGATTTGTAGAATGTATTAATATCATGGTAAATCATTTTGTCAGATATAAATCTACAACGATTAATCAACTATGTACATTTTTTTAAACTACCGCCTAACGATACATATAAAATTTGTTGGGGTACCGATAGCTTTCGGTATCGAAGCGATTTCTTATCGAGACATTAAGAGCTAAATTAGAAGCCAGCCCTTTAAAATCTGCAATTCCGCCCCAATAAAAATTATATGATGTTGACGGTAGTTGTTTTTAAATCATCAGTCCAACGTTGAATATCATTAGCAATTTGCAATTTATTTTCCTTAATCAACAAATCAATTGTTAGTTTTGCTGCAATTTCAGGTATGCAAAATGTAGGTGAACCTAGTTTAAGTCTATAAGTATCGTTTATAAAATCATTCACAGTAAAATCAACAAAAGGATGAGGATAATTTACAAGAGCTTTGATAAATTCAACTCCATTATTAGTAAATAATTTCAATAAGCTTATAAAGATGTTTTTATTCTCTTCCATTGATTCAGAAAACACCCAACCTTTTGCTCCGAATTGATTAGAACCAATTCTTTTCATAAATGGACAATTAGAAATCCTTATTTTACTAGTATTAGTTGGGCTATCATCCATATTAAGTAATTCCTTATACTCAGGAAAAACTACTCCAATATCAGAGAAAATACTTCTAGGGCCAACTACAGATGTATAAATAATATAGATAAAAATCACATTATTCCCAGATTTCCTGTAAGTATAACCATTTCCAACAAATCCTAATTTATTTAATTCATCTTTAAAAACTCCTTCTCCAATTTTTCTTAAGTCATTTGCTGTCATGGTACGATTTTGTGTTGAATGGCTTATAACGATACATATAAGTTTTGTTGGGGATTTCGAAGCGATTTCCTGTCGAGACGTTAAGAGCTATATTAGAAGCAAGCTCTTTAAAATCCGAAGCTCTTTAAAATCCGCAATTCCGCCCCAATAAAATTTATATGATGTTGTATGCCGTGCTTTTTTTTAGTTTATCAATTGTCCAGATGTAAATTTCATTAATCCATAAATAAATGTTTGCATTAAAGCATCGTTATCTTTACAATTCTCACTTATAAAACTCAATGATAACTCCCAAATACTATCTTCCGATTGATTACTAGGTATACATATGTACCAAGTCACACCACTTGAAATATCAGTTCTTTTGTAAATCAACATAATTGCGCAAGGTTTAGTTTGTCCAGTACGATAAAGTCCTTTAAATTCGATATCTCGTGTTTCTTCACCATGATTTAAGCCCCAATTGCCATAATCCTTTATGGTATAACCCTTTTTCATGTCAAGCCCGCTTTCAATTTGTACTTTATAACCTTTTGTTATATAATTATACTCTTCCAAGGTCGTTTGCCCACTAGCAGATATAACAAATACTATAAAGATGGGAACGAAAAATAATAACTTTTTCATGATAATTTGTTTTTAGGTTTATGGTACTATTGTGCTATTTTTTTAATATTAAATTCAAGCTTAGCTCCGCACGAATTTCCGGCATCTATTTGTTGGTAATAAGTAGTAACAGTATCGGCGATAGTAGCCCAAGGGTATGAAAATTCAATATTTGGCCAACTTAGATTTGTTACAACAGTTGCATCGTCGTCCCATTCATATAAACAACCAGAGATTACTATTTTATGATTATTCTGCTTTGAAATAGCTAATTCATAAGGGCCGGCATCAAGCAAAAGATATTGGCCATCATATTTTTCTAAAATATTATTTGAAATAATGCTTTTTATAATCTTATCATTATCCTTTATTTCAATTTTATAGGTAAACTCTCCTGCACCGGTATTAAATAGTATACCAGCATCACAATCAGCCCTAATATAAAAGTTATCAATAAAAATTGAAAATTTTTGGACTGTACTGGGATCAAAATAACAATTATCTTTTACTGTATATTCGAGTGCTTTACCCATTTTTACAGTTGAATTATCAGATGCGTACTTTACAACATAAGAAATTGGTGTACCTAGTGAATTTATTGAAAAATTTGCGCCATTATTTATATATTGAACAATCCCTGACATACCCTGAGTAGCCGCAGCCATTGCATCTTCGGCATTGCCTCCAATTACAGAAACTTCATAATTTGAATTTTTAAGTACCTCCGATTCGGTATATTTGAGTTGACCACTTACGGCACCTAAAGACGCTTTAATTGCAGCAGTCATTTCCTGTATTGTTGAAGTTGATGATATTTTTGCAATAAGCATTCGGCCATATGTAACGGATGAAATATAACAAAGGGGGTTAACATCAGAAATCTTATTGGTTAAATCAGTCACTTTGGCATCAGCCCCGAAAAAATCAGAGGGATTGGCGGGTTGATTGATTGATGCAGTATAGTACGATTGAAGAAAATAAATATATACATTGTGAATTAGATGAGAATTAGAAACTCCCATACTTGGGCTTATTGAACCACTTGCCCAAGTATAATCAATCCCCAAATTAAGTAAACCTTGCTCGGTAGAATAAGCTTCCGATTGTTTGTAGGTTATTTTTGCAATTGTTGGAATAGTATTTTGTGTAATCATATTAACAACAGCATTTGAAATGGAAGCATTAGTAGGGTTGTCAACAACCGATGATAAACCATATTCGTCTAATGTCAGTGTAATTGGTTGTCTCGAAAAAGAGCCAATTGATACAAGTTCTCCATTTCGAACATACTTACCTTGCACTAAGGAACCAGGATACAATGTACCTGCATTAGGATTAAATGCTATAACTTGTTCCATATTATTGGCATAATCGTAGGTTATTTCCTGACATGCATACGATATATCGTTCTCATTAACAATAATACTTTTAGCTCCAATTTGAGTAGGAGGTTTAGGAGCAGGAGGTTCCGGTAAATATGGGGTATTTACAATTAATGCATTTATTTCTTTATTTTCAGTAATATCTTCCCTGGTGCAGGTAACTGAAAAAAAGAATAGTATAGAAATCCAAATTACATTTCTTTTCATTTCTAATATTATTCAGTTGCAGTAGCACTTTTTATCGAAATACTAAATTTATCAAAATCCGCTGGTGGATCAATTTTTAATGAAAAGGTTTTTGATGAATTTGGTTCATAATATTCATAAAAAACATGCTCCTTTTGTTCCATCAAAGTTTCCGTAGTTGAAAAAAATTCAATCGTAATTGTAACATCTTTAAATTTCGCAATCGTGGCTGTATTATTTATTGCGCCATTTAAAATATAACCATCATATTCTGCATCACGGAACAAACCAGCTTCACGAGTTTGGTTAGGATTCATACTAGCCCCTTCTGCAATTTTAACATAATCTAACGGACTCGATTGCTCTAAAATCTTCAATTCCATTCGAAGTTCTTCTGGACTTTTTTGTCTCACATTTGACCCACAAGATGACAAAATCATTACTAATCCTATAAAAATAAAAGCTTTCATATAATTAAATTAAAGTTAATAAATTGGTAAAGTGTCCTTTTTTAGCATGGCATACAACG
>JAIFLU010000251.1 GCA_020048915.1 Bacteroidota bacterium
TAAGTTCTATAAAAATCTTTGATGAATCTGCAATCGATTGCAGAATAAAAATTAAAAAAAACAGGTATTTTTAATATTTTTACCCTTTTTTAACGAGGCTAAAATATAAATTATATACCATTTAATAAAATACTTTTTTAAGAATTCAAATATGTCCCAAAAACAAGCTACTATTCACGATATTGCTAAAAAAGCTGGGGTTTCATCTTCTACTGTTTCACGAGCACTTCAAGACAACCCGTTGATTAATAGTAAGACTCGCGAAAGGATTCAGCTTATTGCCGAAAAGCTTAATTATCAGCCAAATGTTTTAGCACACAATCTTCGCAAAGGACGCAGTCATATGGTGGGTGTATTAGTCCCTCGCATTGATCATCATTTTTTTTCGAGTGTAATTGGTGGAATAGAGAAAGTTTTAAATGAACAGGGGTATAATGTGCTTATTTTGCAGGCATTGGATTCCGTTTCAAAAGAGGTTATTAATGTGCAATCGTTACTAGAACATCGTATTGCCGGTGTTTTAGCATGCCCAATGGCACTTTCGCAGGATTACAATCATTACAAATTGCTGGTTAAATACGATATTCCCCTAATATTTTTTGATAATACGCATATCAACATGCCTGTGAGCATGGTTTTAAATGATGATTATAAAGGAGCTGCCTTAGCTGCCGAACACCTGATCAATCAAGGATGCAGGAAAATTATATTCCTTGCAGGCCCCCGTAATAATTATATTTATCAAAGGCGTTTTGAAGGTTTTCGGGATACACTGAAAAAACGTAATATTCCTTTCAGCGATGATCAGATATTTCAAAACGAATCTGATTTTCTTAGCGGGAAAGATGCGGCCAACAGAATTCTGGCCAGAATGCCTTTGCCGGATGGCGTTTTTTCAGTTACCGATCATCAGGCAATTCAACTTATACAGGCACTTAAAATTGTAGGAGTAAAAATCCCGCAGCAAATTGCAATAACAGGATTTAGCAATGCTGAAATTACATCCATAATCGACCCTCCGTTAACCACTATCGATCAGCATAGTAGAGAAATGGGTGCCGTTGCTGCAAAAATGCTGCTCGAAGAGTTAGAACAGAGAAAAAACAACACATTTATTCCTAAAAAAATATATCTTACCCCGGAATTAATAATACGCCAATCTACTTTACGAAGAAATGAATAACCGCAAAAAAACAAAAGTTACCATCCATGATATAGCAAAACAGCTCAATACTACTGCTTCTACTGTATCCAGAGCTCTGCAGGACCATCCACGAATAAGTCAGGCTATGAAAAAAGCAGTGTTGGAGCTAGCTGAAAAGTTAAGTTATCAGCCTAATTTTATAGCTTCAAGCTTGAGAAAAGGCCATGGAAATACCATTGGGGTGGTTATTCCGCGAATCGACCGGAATTTTTTCTCTTCTGTAATTGGCGGAATTGAAGATGTTGCTGCCGAAGCTGGTTATAACGTTCTGATATGTCAATCGTATGATTCTGAAGCAAAAGAGAAAAATATTATCGAAACTCTTATTAACGGTAAAGTTGATGGCGTTTTGGTGTCTATAGCTTCCGGAACTGCCGACATTAACCATTTTAAACAAACTATATTAAAAGGGGTTCCTCTTATTTTTTTCGATCGCGCCCCTTCTGAAATTAATGTTAGCAAAGTCGAAATTGACGATTTTCTTGGAGCTCACATGGCCGTTTCACACCTTATTGAGCAAGGATGTAGAAATATTGCACATTTTAGCGGACCATTGAATGTGAGTATTTATGCAAACAGGTTCTTAGGATATAAAGCAGCATTAGCCGATCATGGTATCGAATATAATGATCAATTATTAATGCAGGAAGTTGTTACCAGCGACTCAGGTGCAGATGCCGTAGATAGGCTATTGAGATTGAATCCAATTCCGGATGCGATTTTTTCAGCATCCGATTTCTCGGCTTTAGGCGCTGTTATAGCCTTAAAAAAAAGAAATATCGTAATTCCCAATGAAATGGCAGTGGTTGGATTCGCCAATGAACCATATGCCTCTATTCTGGAGCCTTCGCTTTCTTCTGTTGATCAGCATAGTCGCGAAGTTGGCCAGGCGGCGGCTAAATTAATATTTGAAGAAATTAACGATTCGGGCAACCCATTTGTTGCAAAGCGTATTTTATTAACCCCCGAATTAATTATCAGATGCACTTCTAAAAAAAATATTAAAGAAAAGTAGGATTATTCTTTTATTATTTTCTACTTTTGAACAATCGATTGTTCAAAAAAATAATACTATGAAAACAGCATTTGAAATTAGGTATTCGTCGCATCCTGAAGATTTTAAAAAATACGACACAGAGCGAATTCGTAAAGAGTTTTTAATTACAGAATTATTTAACCGCGATCAGGTTAAGTGGGTTTATTCATTATTCGATCGTTTTATGGTTGGAGCTGCTGTTCCGGTTTCAAAACTTACTCTCGAAACTATTGATCCGCTAAAATCCGAATTCTTTTTACAACGCAGGGAATTGGGGATAATTAATATTGGCGGGAACGCTGAAATTATCGCCGACGGAAACGTTTTTACCCTTAAGAACAAAGAAGCGCTTTATTTGGGAATGGGGAATAAACAAGTAAGTTTCGAAAGTCTGGAGGCTAATAATCCAGCCTTATTATACATGAATTCTTCACCGGCTCATAAGAGTTACCCGAATAAACTGATAACCCTGGCCGATGCTCAGGTAATGGAGCCTGGTTCGCTTGAGACTTCCAATGCCCGTAAGATTAATAAATTATTGGTTCATGGGATAGTAGATACCTGCCAGTTACAAATGGGGATGACGGAATTAAAAACAGGGAGCGTTTGGAATACCATGCCTCCACATACGCACGATCGGCGCATGGAAGCTTATTTTTATTTTGGGGTTCCCGAAAATCAGGCAATCTGTCACTTCATGGGACAACCTTCCGAGACCCGACATATTTGGATGCAAAATCAGGAAGCGGTTCTTTCTCCATCCTGGTCAATTCATTCTGCTGCCGGCACATGTAATTATACATTTATTTGGGGAATGGCAGGAGAAAATCTGGACTATGGAGATATGGATGCTTTTACAGCCAATCAGCTTAAATAAGTTATTACAAGGAAATTATTATTTATAAACCTTATTCTATTTGTATGATACAGGAATTATTTAGTTTAAAAGGGAAGAATGCACTGGTAACCGGTGCTACCCATGGATTAGGAATGTCCATTGCAACCTCCTTAGCAAAAGCCGGCGCTACATTAATTGTAAACGACATTTCGAAGGAAAAACTCGAAAATGCGTTGAAAGAATACGCCAGCAATGGAATTAAAGTACATGGTTTTGTTTTTGATGTTACCGATGAGGTTGCTGTGAAGGAAAGTATAGATAAAATTGAAAAGGAAATTGGCCCCATTGACATATTGGTAAATAATGCCGGCATTATTAAAAGGGTGCCTATGGTTGACATGGAATTGTCCGATTGGGAATTGGTTTTAAAAATTGACCTCACAGGGCCGTTTATTATGTCGAAACATGTCGGAAAATATATGATTCAGCGTCGCTCCGGTAAAATTATCAATATGTGTTCCATGATGAGTGAATTAGGTCGTGATACTGTTAGCGCTTATGCTGCTGCTAAAGGCGGACTTAAAATGCTCACCAAAAATATGGCTACCGAGTGGGGGAAGTTTAATATTCAGGTGAATGGAATTGGCCCAGGGTATTTTGCTACTACCCAAACAGCTCCTATTCGGGTTGACGGACATCCATTTAACGATTTTATTATTAGCAGAACTCCGGCAGGACGTTGGGGTGATCCGGAAGATTTGTCAGGTGCAGCAATATTTTTATCATCCAAAGCTTCTGACTTTGTGAATGGTCACATTTTGTATGTTGATGGGGGTATTTTAGCTACGATTGGGAAACCTTCAAATGAATAAAAAGGAAAAACTCGGCTCTTTCTGGTTAGGTTGTGTTAAAACAAAGTAGTTAGTTAGTAGTTGCAATGTTTTGCTCCGAGTTTTAATCCTTATTTATTCATTCATGTTAAAAACGCTTGCCAAATATCTAATGTGACATTTGGCGGATTCAAAGTAAATCAAATAATATTGAATAGTATACACCTAAAATATGTTACATAGCATGTTTTAGGTGTAGCTTTTTTTTGAAATACCTAATTCTATTTAATAATCAGTTTTTTTTGTGCTTTTCGAGCCCTTGCTTTTCCAGTTTTTTTAAGCTATATTAATAGAATATGCTTTAAAAGAGAGATGGACTGGAAATATATTTCGAGTTACTCTAATCTAATTCATCTGTTTATTTTTTTATTGTTAGACTAAGGTCAGATGGAACATCCAATTAGTCATGCCCTTGTGTGTTGTGCTTCTCTACATGGATGTTTCATGTGTCGTTTTAATGGTTTTAAGTTATTTGTAATATTGCGGGCCCCGGATATTATCGTGCATAGGCAATGTGCCCTGCCTGTCATCTTTGGGTTGCCGATCAAGTTTATTGTTAATAATCTGTTCTATTACTTTGTAATTATACGACCCATATTCCGAAGCCCTGGACAGGCAGCAATAAGTCTATCCCGACCGGCCTTTTTATCAAAGGACAATACCTCCGCAGCTTCGATACGTCTGTTCCGGGTACGATTTGTTTTCTAATACCTTGGCGATGTATTTTTCTACGACGGGGTCGATATGGGCAGCCCACGAGGTAAATTTATCGGGGTTCAAGTCGCTTACAAATTGATGGGAGGAAGGCAAATGCTCTTTTACGGTGGTGTATTTATGGGCTTTATAGTCCCGGATATGATAGGCAATGCGCTCGTCGTTGCAGTAAACACTTACATGGGAATGGGTGTATATTATTTTAGCCATTTGCCCGATATATTTATAGGGAACGCTATAGTATTGCCGGTCTTTATGCAATTGAACATGGTTATTTTTCATACCCCTTGCCTTCTGATATTCTTAAAGTTCATAACATTGTTGTGCCAACGGTTGTAAATGCTGTTTTTCATCATTTTCGAAGAGGGACCTGCGGCTTTCGCTACGTTTTTGGAAAGCTAGGATCCCCTGCTTGAAGCTAGCATTTCCTTGGTGGTATCGTTTTGCCCCTTTAGCAGGTATTCTTTCACTGTATTCTTTGATATACCTAACTGCCGGGCTATTGTCTTCTTGCCTATCCCAAGGTCATTGAGTAATTTGATTTGCTTTAATTATTCCATACTGATTAATCGATATGCCATTGCATGAGTTTTCTGCAAAACAAAAATCGATTTGTTCGCCAAGGGGGTCAATGTGTCGGAATGACAGTAAAAAACCAATCAAAATGAGGGGGCAATGCTTCCGGAATGAGGGGTCAATGCTAAAACGAATATATACAGAACCCATTGTCTTTCTGGCTTGGCAGAGGGAGTTCCACCGGCATTGTGCTGCTCAACTCTTTGTAATAAGTCATGAGTATGACCAATATAATAGCGATTCAATAG
>JAIFLU010000309.1 GCA_020048915.1 Bacteroidota bacterium
CGACTGATATATTTATACATATAAAATTTTTTCGGTAAGAGTTAAGGGCTTTTTTGCAATCTTTCGAGCTGCTTCAACTTTTGCAGGTAATTCAGCATACACTCGACGAATCATTTCCAAATCAAAAATCATAATATTAATTTTAAAAATTATTTCATAATGCAAGATACGAAAAAACAGTTTAACCCAATTCTAAAACATTATGAATAGCTTTAATACTGCCTTTAATGGTTGTTCAGATTTAATATTGTTATCTAACTACAACTAAATGTTTTATTTGTTCTAAATAATGTTTAAATTTAACATACGAATCAAATTTTATATGTATAAATATATCAGTCGTTTGCGTGTAAAACCGCTATTTAAGGAAAATCTGAAAGTTGCCTTACAATCTATTAAAGCCAACAAAGCCAGATCGATAATAACTATTGCAATAATTGCATTTGGTATTATGGCATTGGTAGGTATCTTGACTGCGATTGATGCAATTAAAGTTACTTTTAACCGCGAATTTGCTACCATGGGGGCAAATACTTTTTCGATTGAAAGAAGAAGTAAAAAAGTACAAGTTGGCCGCCAACACACCCGAACAAAAAATCAGGAGTATATATCTTATCGGCAAGCTGAGCGTTTTAAAGAAGAATTTAATTTTCCCGCTGTTGTTTCTATATCTACCCAGGCATCGGGCGCTTCTACCATTAAGTTTGATCGAAATAAATCCAATCCAAATATTAGTGTAGTTGGCACCGACGAAAATTTTCTTCTTACCGCAGGGTACGAATTAAGTTCCGGAAGAAATTTCTCAATTCAGGATATTGAAATGAACAGGAATTTTGTGATAATAGGAAGCAGGATTGTCCCCATATTGTTTAAAAACAAGGAGGATCCAATCGACAAAGTAATTACTATTGGTAATGGAAAATATAAAATAATTGGGGTTTTAAAAGAAAAGGGAAGTAGTTTTGGCGGAATGGGTGATCAAATGTGTGTTCTTCCATATACAAATGCAAGGCAGTATTTTGCTAAACCCAATATGAATTTCTCGATAACAATTCTTCCCAATGATGTAAAATTAATGGATGCGGGAATGAGCGATGCTGAAGGACTTTTTAGGCAAATCCGAAACCTTCAGATAAGCGACAATAGTGATTTTGAAATGTCTCGAAGCGATAGCTTAGCCAATATGTTGATTGACAACATCAAATATTTAACGATTGCTGCAACAATTATTGGTATTATTACACTTTTTGGTGCAGCAATTGGGTTGATGAATATAATGTTGGTTTCAGTTACAGAGCGCACCAGCGAAATTGGAACCAGAAAGGCGCTTGGAGCAAAATCGGGTACCATAAAGCAGCAGTTTTTATTTGAGGCTATTGTAATAGGACAATTTGGTGGTATTGTTGGAATCCTGTTAGGAATATTGATTGGGAATTTAGTTTCCATAATAACCGGATCTAGTTTTATTGTTCCCTGGTTATGGATTTTGTTTGGCACAGTATTATGTTTTATTGTAGGGCTGCTTTCCGGGTATTTACCTGCATTAAAGGCTTCCCGACTGGATCCGATTGAAGCATTGAGATACGAATAATAGTTTGTTATTAGTAAAGGAATTATTATGAATGATTTGAATATTGAAAAAACCTACAGTACTCCGTTAGTTAGTTTCGATCCTAAAAATGGAGTATTTAAAATTGAAGGAAGGTCAATTCCTGAGAACCCAGCTGCTTTTTACGATCCCGTAAATACATGGATTGAGCAATATTTTAAGAACCCGCAACCTCTTACCCGGTTGGATATTCGATTGGATTATATAAATTCCGGTTCCTCCAAGTCGATAATGTACTTAATGAAAGTGATGAAGGATTATCATGATAAAGGCAATGAATGTCAGGTAAATTGGTATTTTGAAGAAGACGATGAATCCATCCGGGATTTGGGGAAACATTATAAAAGTTTGATAAAGTTACCTTTTAACCTCGTCGAACTTTACTAATTATAATCATAGCAAGGGGGTGTTTCATTCATTGAGGCACCCCCTTTTTTGTTGGATTCCGAGATAGAAAATGTTCGCGAATAGTTACATACTTGTGTTTGGATAAACGTTTAAAAATAGTATGTTCAACAAAACCAACTGAGGAATGTTTATATTCAAATTAACCAAGAGGGATTTATCCATAAACTGTTTACTTTTGCATGAATGATTCACCTGTTTCGCCTGTAATGAAAGAACAAAGCTCCAAGCATATCCTTATAGGATTATCTGCTGAAAATGTATTAGCCGATTATTATTTAGCTCATTTAAGCAGAAGCCTTAGCAATTTAGGCCGAAAAGAAGTATTAAACGGAAAAGCTAAGTTTGGAATTTTTGGAGATGGGAAAGAGCTGGCTCAAATTGCCATGGCCAAGAACTTCCGGAATGGGGATTGGCGCTCAGGTTACTATCGCGACCAAACGTTTATGCTTGCCATTGGAGGGTTAACCCCTACCGAATTTTTTCTTCAAATGTATGGCGACACAAACCCTGAAAATAATCCGGCCAGCGGAGGCCGAAATTTTAATAACCATTTTGCTTCAGCGAATTATAATTCCGATGGAACCTTTCGCAATTTAATGAATCAAGTAAATACGGCAGGCGATATTTCTCCTACTGCCGGTCAAATGCCTCGGTTGTTAGGACTTGCGTTTGCTTCAAAACTGTTCAGGCAAAATAAAGTGTTGCACAAATTTAAAGAATTCTCTAATAAAGGGAACGAAGTTGCTTTCGGCATGATTGGAGATGCGGCTACTTCCGAAGGGCATTTTTTCGAAACCATAAATGCAGCGGGAGTATTGCAGGTTCCGATGGCCATAGCTGTATGGGACGATGGATATGGCATTTCTGTCCCTACCAAATATCAAACTACAAAGCTTAGTATTTCGGAGGCCTTGAAAGGTTTTGAAGCCGATTCCAAAAATAAAGGAATACTTATATTCAAGGTCAGAGGATGGAACTATCAGGAACTTGTCTCAACTTTTAAGGAAGGAATTGAAAAATGCCGTAAAGAGCACATTCCCGTTTTGTTTCACGTTTATGAAATGACTCAGCCTTTGGGTCATTCAACTTCAGGATCGCACGAGAGGTATAAATCACCGGAAAGGCTTGCCTGGGAGCTGGAATTCGATCCATTGAAAAAAATGAAAGATTGGATTCTGGAGAATAAAATAGCGACTGAAAAGGAACTGCTGGAACTCGAAGAAAGGGCGCTAACAGAAGCTAGGAAGGGACGCGAAGAAGCCTGGACTAAATATACTGCTCCTTTGATTAAGGAAAAAGAACAACTTTTGAATCTTGTTAAAAACCGTTCGTGTAAATGCATCTCCGATAATAATAAAAACAAGATTGATAAAATTGTTTATGATCTCTCGGCTATAAAATTTCCAATTAAAAAAGATAACCTAAGTGCTGCTAAAAAAATTATCCGGAATATTTGCCGTGAATGCGCTTTACCTGGTGGCTTGAAAACCGACCTGAGGGAATGGATAAAAATTCGTGATTTTGAAAATGCTGAAATATATAGCAGTTGTATTTATAATGAAACTTCCCGCTCGGTTTTAAATGTGGAACATATTCCTGCCATTTTTTCAGAAGATTCACATCTATTAAACGGCCGTGAAGTTATCCGTGAAAATTTCGATAAATTATTCAGTAAGTATCCATTGCTTTCCCTCTTTGGAGAAGATGTCGGAATGATTGGCGGTGTAAATCAAACACTCGAAGGGCTTCAGCAAAAATATGGAGAGCTGAGAATTACCGATACCGGTATTCGCGAAGCAACGATTCTGGGGCAAGGTATTGGCATGGCGTTGCGGGGCATGCGTCCAATTGTCGAAATTCAATACTTCGATTACTTATTATATGCCTTACAAACTTTAAGTGACGATTTAGCCTGTACCCATTGGCGTACGCGTGGCCGACAAGTAGCGCCGGTTATTATTTCGACCAGAGGGCATCGATTGGAAGGAATCTGGCACTCCGGGTCACCCATGAGTATGGTTATTAGTGCCATTCGTGGCATTTATGTTTGTGTTCCCCGAAATATGGTTCAGGCTGCCGGTATGTATAATTCCCTTATGAAAGCCGATGACCCTGCCATTGTTATTGAACCATTAAATGGTTATCGCTTAAAAGAACGTTGTCCTGATAACATTGGGGAATACACTGTTCCGCTGGGAGAACCGGAATTGTTGCAGGTTGGAACCGATGTAACGTTGGTAACCTATGGTTCTTGTGTTCGCATTGCGCTCGAAGCCTGTTCTCAGCTTCGGGAATTTGGTGTTTCGGTTGAGTTAATTGACATACAAACCTTGCTTCCATTCGATTTAAACCATTCAATAGTTGATTCTGTAAAAAAGACTAACCGGATAGTTTTTTTTGATGAAGATGTTCCAGGGGGCGCAACTGCTTACATGCTGCATAAAGTTTTGGAAGAGCAAAATGCTTTTCAATACCTTGATTCGCCTCCGTTAACTATTACCGGGGAAGAGCATCGCCCTGCTTATTCTACCGATGGAGATTATTTTTCAAATCCCAATGCCGAAGATGTGTTCGAAAAGGTATATATGATGATGCATGAAGTAAATCCTAAGAAATATCCCCCTTTGTATTAGGGAGTAATAAAAAATAAGTATTTTGGCTTTTTTAATTTGGTAACCGGTGGAGTTTAAGCAACTATTTCGAAAAAAGCCTATTAATCTGATCTTGTCTGATGCTCAAACTGAGTATTCCCCGCAGAATACCCTTGCCAGAACCCTCTCACTTCGTGATCTTACGGCTTTTGCTATTGCCGCTATCATAGGGGCCGGAATATTTGGTACTATCGGTAATGCAAGTGCCAGCGGAGGCCCGGCTGTTTCCCTTTTATTTGTTTTTACGGCAATTGCTTGTTCGTTTTCGGCTCTATGCTATGCAGAGTTTGCATCAAAAATTCCCATCAGTGGAAGTGCTTATACATACGCTTATGCATCTATGGGAGAAATTATTGCCTGGATTATTGGCTGGGATCTATTAATGGAATACTCTGTGGGAAATATTGCCGTAGCAATTTCGTGGAGCGATTATTTTACAAGTTTTCTCAAGGGATTTCAACTACATGTTCCCTATTTTCTTTGTGTGGATTATTTTGGAGCATCGCGGGGATTCCATGAAGCCTCTAATTTATTGGCATCCGGAATTACGCTCGAAAACCTTCCGCAGTATATTCGGGAAGCATATTTTGCCTGGACCCAGGCTCCATCCTTTTTTGGTATCCGGCTAATTGCTGATATTCCCGCTTTCTCAATAGTGGTGTTGATAACCGTTTTAGTCTACATGGGTATTAAAGAAAGTAAAAGGGCTAATAACATACTGGTATTGCTAAAAGTTGTAGTAATATTATTGGTGGTAGCGGTAGGTGGATTTTATGTTCAACCCGAAAATTGGTCACCATTTGCTCCAAATGGATTGCCCGGAATTTTGAAAGGCGTTTCAGCGGTATTTTTTGCCTATATTGGTTTCGATGCAATTTCTACCACAGCAGAGGAATGTAAAAATCCACAACGCGATCTTCCCAAGGCAATGGTCTTTTCGTTAATTATTTGCACAGTACTTTATGTTGCTGTTACCCTCGTTCTGACAGGAATGGTAAACTATAAGGAACTTGCAGTTGGCGATCCGTTGTCGTTTGTATTTGCAAGGGTAAACCTACACTGGTTTTCGGGTGTTATTGCTTTAAGTGCTATCGTTGCCATGGCAAGTGTACTGCTTGTATTTCAATTAGGGCAACCCCGTATCTGGATGAGTATGAGCCGAGATGGGTTACTCCCTAAAAAATTTGCATCTATCCATCCGAAATATAAAACACCTGCATTTTCAACAATTATAACAGGATTGGTAGTTGGGATTCCTTCTTTGTTTTTAAATCTGACGGAGGTTACCGATTTAACAAGCATTGGAACGCTCTTTGCGTTTGTAATTGTATGCGCCGGTAGTGTAAATCATCATAAAACAAAACATACTGGTTCATTTAAAATGCTCTACGTTAATGGAAAGTATATAATTCCATTATTATGTGGTGCTATTCTGACTTTTATTCTTTTGAAATATCCCACAATCATCACCAACTTATTTTCTTTTCAGGGAGGATGGGAGGTATTCAAACATAATATACCGTATCTGCTGTTTGTAATGTTGAGTATTTTTATATCGGCTCAAACGTATCGCAAAGATTATTCGTTAATTCCTGTATTAGGTTTATTAACTAATTTTTATTTGATGACTGAGTTAGGGTATATTAACTGGATGCGGTTCTTAATATGGCTAATAATTGGGTTAGTAATTTACTTTACTTTTGGAATAAAAAAGAGTAAGATCAGAGTATAGATGCATTGGGGGTTTTTCTTATATTCAGATTATTTAGAAACATAATGTTTCGCTAAGGAATAGGTCAGGGTATGATTTTTGAGTAAGGTTTAATAACTTATTTTAGCTACATTTAATCTGCTAAATTTAAAAAATATGGAACAGGACTTCAGTATTTTTAAAATTGAGTATAATAAGGTAGAACCCAAACGTGGCAGAGTTCTTATCTCAGAGCCTTTTTTACAGGATAATTATTTTAAACGTTCCCTCGTTCTGCTTACCGAGTATACTCCACAAGGTGCGGTTGGTTTTGTGTTGAATAAATCGTTGGACGTATCAGTGAACGATGTTATCGAAGATTTTCCAAAATTTAATGGTGCTGTATCTATTGGCGGCCCTGTTAGTACAAATACAATTCATTATTTGCACACACTTGGAGATCTTATCCCAAATTCCGAATCAGTTATTGGGAATATTTATTGGGGAGGAGATTTTGATACTGTGAAAAATATGATTCGGGAGAATCAAATTCAGTCGTCTCAAATACGATTTTTCCTTGGATACTCAGGATGGCAGGCTGGTCAACTTGAAAGCGAATTAAATCGTAATTCCTGGCTGGTATCCGAGCTAAAACCAATTGAAATTATGGGCTATAACTCAAACATCTGGAAAGACTCCTTAGAAACATTGGGTGAAAGATACAAGATGTGGGCAAATTTCCCCGAAAACCCGGGATTAAATTAATTCAGCATTTGAATATAATTCATAAGGCTGCTATTGCTTTCAATCTGAATACTTTTTACTCCAACCGCATTTCCAGCTTCAACATCCCTGGGACTATCTCCGAAAAAAATTGATGAATTTACATCGATTTTAAATCGTGCAATTGCTTTTTCAAGCATAATAGGTTGTGGTTTTCTGCAAAAACATCTTTCTGTCTTGTTGTGGTGTGGACATATGTAAATGTCGGTTAATTCTATACCCTCTTTATACAGTTCTTTTATTAAATAAGTATGCGCTTTCTCGACATCGTCGAGTGTATAAATTCCACGTTGAATTCCTCCCTGGTTCGAAATAACAATCAAAAGATAGCTTTTTTTCTGAGCAATTTTCAGAAAGTCAATTAACCCATCATTGAGGGTAAAATCTTCTATTTTCCAGGTATATTCTCCTCTTTCGCGATTTATTACTCCATCGCGGTCAAGAAATACTGCTTTATTCACGATCTAGAAAAAATTAAAGGTTAATATTTCCTGGATAAAATTCCCCAGAAGTTTAGGACTTATTAAAAGTGGGAAAAGAAAACCATATACAGCCCCGACAAAATGTGCATCGTGATTAATATTATCGTTACTGCGGCGACTCATATATTGCGAATAAACAAGGTAGGCAACTCCAAATAAAATTCCCGGAATAGGGATCACCATAAAGAATAGCAGTTTATGATAGGGCGCAAAAAATATGAAAAAGAAAACTACCGCCGATACAGCCCCTGAAGCTCCAACGGAATTGTAAAAAGCATTATCTTTTTCCTTGGCCACAGTTAATAAGGATGCAATAATAATTGCACTTATATAGAAAGCAGAATACCATAATTTATGGTAGCGAAGTAATCCTGAAAATTCCAAATCCTGAAAAATCCCTTCAATTCCCTGCCCAAAAGAGTACAAAACAAACATGTTGATGAATAAATGCATCCAGTCGACATGCACAAAACCATGCGAAAAAAGCCGGTACCATTCCTTTCGGTGGTAAACCTGGTAAGGATTAAGCTGGAGTTTTGAGAACACATCGTGCTGATTGAGCGCCATGATTGAAATAAGTACGGTTATACCTATAAAAAATAGAGTCATACAAAAATTTTTTGCAAAGATAACTTTTTAGTAATGCCTTAATGAACGATTTTATAAACCAACTCTTTTAATAAATCGCCCTGGGTGGCAGAATAAGACCCGACTCCTTTCGATTTTAAGTCGTATTCCCGCAGCCATGCAATAATTTGAACCAGTTTAGCCGGGGGGTACTTCCGGGCAGCGGCTTCATATTCAATAGTGAAGAATGGATGTACTTTAAGTGCTGCAGCTACAGCGGTTTTCGATTTGTCGGGCAGGAAATGATATTTAAAAACCTTTATGAAATAACTATAAAGGGAAGATATTGTTAAAACAAACGGATTGTCGTTTGGGTTTTTTGCGAAATGAAGGATTATGCGGTTTGCTTTGAGGATATCTTTTGTTGCGAGGGCTTTCTGAAGTTCGAAGTTATTGTAATCCTTACTGATGCCGATATTTTTCTCAATGATATCTGCTGTTATTTTTACAGTTCCTTGGGGCAGCGTAATGAATAACTTCTTTAACTCATTCACTATTTTTCCCAAATCGTTCCCCAAAAATTCAGTAAGTAATACAGCCGCATCGGGAGTAATCCCATAGCCTTTACTATGCAGATATTCCGAAATCCAATTTGGGATTTTGTCGTCGTAAAGTTTTTCCGAATTAAATATAATGGCATGTTTATCGAGTGCTGTAAAAAGTTTTTTACGTTTATCAAGCACTTTATACTTGTAGTTTATAACCAATACGGTCGATTTCAAAGGTTTTTCAACATAGTAAATTAAATCGTCGATGGTTTTAATATTTTGGGCTTCCCTGACAATTATAACCTGGTTATTTGCCATCATTGGGAATCGTTTGGCCGCATTAATAACCGTGCCTATATCGGTATCTTTCCCATAAATTACGGTCTGGTTAAAAACCTTCTCGGTTTCGGTTAAAACGTTTGCAGCAATATAATCCGAAATTTCATCGATGTAATATGTCTCTTCTCCCATCAAAAAGTAGATAGGAGCATATTTTTTGTTCCGAAGGTCGGACATAATTTGATCAAACTTCATCATAATACATTACTTTTACGCCGCAAAACAGCATGGATATGGAGCGCTTAAATTTACCAACTTATTCTTTTTCTATTAAAGAAGTAGATCAAAAAAAATACATTTTCGATAAACTTCGGAAAAGATATGTTTTAATTACTCCAGAAGAATGGGTTCGGCAACATTTTATTAATTATTTGGTCGAAGATAAGCATTATCCGGCTGGTTTAATTTCTGTTGAGCGGGGTTTTGACTTGTACAAGACAAAGAAACGCAGTGATATTTTAATATTCAATAGTTTAGGGAAGCCATGGGTATTAGTTGAATGTAAGGCTCCTTCCATAAAAGTAAATGATCTTTGGTTCGATCAGGCCTTCGCGTATAATTTGAGTATAAAAGCAACTTATATTATGTTGTCGAATGGTTTTAACCATTTTTGCATGATGGTAAATCTTGATGGCAAAGGAGTTAAGTTTCTGAAGGAAATACCTGATTTTACAGAATTAATCTACCCGAATGAGTTGGTATAGGTCTTCGTTCTCCCATCCGTTAATTGTTTTGAGCCAATCTCTTTTTTCACCGGTTTTAACAAATCCTTTTTTCTGAAAGAGGGAAATGCTTGCCATATTGTTTGAACTGATATTGCAATATAATTGATGGAGAAATATAACCTGAAAGCAATAATTGATTAATAAATCGAGCGCTTCCTCAGCAAACCCTTGTTTTCTTTTCTTTTTATCACCTATCAGAATACCTATTCCTGCACGATTATGATACGGGTCGAAGTCAAAAAGGTCGATTGTTCCAATGGTTAATGGAGAAGAACCTTTCAGGTCAATCATTAGCCTTAATTGCTTTGCTACATAAATATCGAGATTGGCCGATTCAATATAACTTTTCAAGGTAAAGCGCGAAAATGGGGCTAATGTATTACTTATCTGCCATATTTCAGGATCGTTTTCCCACTGGTACAAATAATCAAGATCTTCGGGTTCAGGTGCTCGTAATTGTAGGTGCTCGCCAGATAATATTTCCATTATGGAATAGTTACTAAAAGGAAGAAGAGGGGTGTTATTTGTTCGATAAAATCTCTTTTGGGGTGAATTTCGACTTAATTTCAATCTTATAAAGGTCTTCTTTTCCTAAACCGTCTTTTTTAAAATAGGGGATATATCCAATAGTTCCAATCCCAACAGGAGAATAAAACATATTGTCGTTGGTTGTATTTACGGGATAGCCAATATTGGCAGGTTCTGACCATTTTTTTTCAGTATCAATAGTTGCGTAAAAGACATCGTATCCTCCCATATTATAATGCCCTTTTGAGCTGAAATATAATGTTTTATTGTCGGATGCAATAAATGGGGTTGCTTCGTCCAATACAGTATTAATTGTTTTTCCGAGATTTTGGGCTTTATTCCATTGGCCATCTGCCTTTCGGCTAGATTGGTAGATATCAAATCCACCACGGCTGTTCGACCGGTTTGAAGTGAAATATAAGGTTTTCCCATCCGGAGAAATGGAAGCATGTGTTTCCTGAGAGGAAGAATTAATATTATCACCTAATTTTTTTGCCCGCGACCATATTCCTCCTGTAAAGTTTGAAACAAAAATATCGCTGTTTGTATCTGATTTTTTTACGAGAAACAGTTCTTTCCCATCAAATGAAAGGCCGGTTGGATAGAATTCCCCATCAGATAATATTTGCGGATTTATATTTATTGGATCAGTCCATTTATCACCAATTTTACGACAATAAAAAATGGCATTGTAGAATTTTTGGGAGGATAAATAAATAAGCGTTGAGTCGTCTCCGGAAATCACAGGACAGGTTTCGGATGTTGAGGTATTTACCGGGGAATCTAAGTTAGCCCAATTAACTACAACAGGGCTATCTTGTATTATTTTAGCCCGTTCGCATGCTTTAATTTCATTTTCGACAATAGCAAGATTGTAGTGCCCAAAAAAGTACGAATGACTTGTAAACTTATCATAAGAATCGAGTGCCTTTGCCAATTCATTATTTATTCGATATGCGTTGCCAAGATAGAACAATACATGCAGGGGAGCTTTGGTTTCTTCCAGTTCCTGAGGCTTATATTTTGTGGTTATATGTTTGGACGCTTCTTCAAAATAGGGGATCGATCGGGTTTCTTCCCCCGGCATGTTCAAATAACATTCTCCAATTTTGAATCGAATGTTGGCACTTACATACCCATTGTCAATTAATTGTAAATAAAAAGTAATGGCTTCTTTATAGTCCTTCCGTTCAAAAAAGAATTCGGCATCCTGATAGATGTCTTTAAGTTTAGCCGATTTTTGCGCTTGAAGCGGCAAACTTAAAGTTAGGACAACGATACAAATTGATAAGAATAATATTTTCATGTTAAGTAAACAGTATTACTAATATGTTGTAAACTTAACATTTTTATCGCAATTATCTCAATTAGTTAGTCTTGAAATATTGATTTCCGCTATAGCTGGCCTATTTTCAAATCTTTTGGAATTCGAAGTTCTTCAATAATTATTTTACCTTCCTGTTTAATTTCCACGATTTTTATATCGACCCTACGGTTAAATTTCCGGCCTTCGGCATTATCAGAGCCATCGGAATTAGTATTTAAAGCAATAAAATTATTTTCGCCCATTCCTTTTATCAAAACTCTTTTGGATTCAATACCGGCCTTTACGAGATAATTACGGGCTGCATTAGCTCTTTTGAGTGAAAGGTTTTGGTTGTATTGGTTCGAACCCAGTGCATCGGTATGGCCAGTGAATTGCAATTTAATGTCGGGGTAGTTTTTAAGAACTTTGAGCATGTGGTCTAGTTCCTTTTTTGCATTTGCACTAAGTTCCGAACTGTTGAATTCAAAAAATAAGGTTCGAAATACGATACTTTCTTCATTTTTTGATTCAACAGGTTTGGGTTCAAGGCTTGGAGCAGGCTCATTCACAGCTATAACAGGTTGTTGAGCTTGTTTTACTATTTGTTCGGGTTCTTTTACAGGTTCTTGTGCTACAATAACCTGTTCGATTTGCTTCACAGTATCTTTAGCAGGTTGAATTGGAGCCGAAATCACTGTTATTGGCGGTGCAATTTTCACAGAATCAGATGCAGGTACTAAAGGTTGTTGAGCTATAACAGCAGGTACGGCCTTTTTTGTGGTATCCATTAGTGGTTTAACCGGTTCTGGAATAACTTCTTTTATATCTTTAGCAGCAATTCCCATAACCAAAGATTCCGCATCTTCTGATAAATATAGGGCATATATATCTTCCAGGCCTAAACCGTTTTTAAGAGATGAGGCTGTAAATGCAATCTTGCCGTTTTTAACGGGATAGAAGTACAAATCATCGTCTGTAGTGTTGATAGGATAATCTAAATGTGTAGGGGTCGAAAATTGCCCGTCGGGAAGTATTTCACTGTAAAATACATCGTAGCCTCCCATATTTTTATGTCCCTGAGAAATAAAATATAACCGTTTACCATCTTCCGAAATATAGGGGGCATCTTCGTTAAATTCAGTATTAACGACCTTTCCAAGGTTGGAAGGGATTCCCCATTGACCATCGGGTTGTCGGGTAGATTTATAAATATCAGAAGCGCCAAGACCATCTTTCCTGTTACTCGAAAAATATAGAGTATTTCCATCGGTAGAAGTACAGGCATACCCTTCCCAGAATTTAGAGTTTATATTTTTACCAATACTTTTAGATTTTGTCCAAACACCATCTACATTTTTACTAACTAATAAATCGGCTTCAAAATTATCTTCTTTCCTAAGATAAAGTTCTTTGCCATCTTTTGAGAGAAATGTAGGATATTGGTCACCATCTGATTGAACTTCGGGAGTAATATTTATGGGAGATGTCCATTTCCCGTTAACAAGTCTGCAATAAAATAATGCATCATAAAATTTCTGTTTGGTAATATAAACCATGGAGTTCATATCTTCTGAAACAACTGGTGAAATATCGCTACTGGCAGTAGAAATTGGTTTGCCAAGATTGGCTTGTTTAATATAGACCGGGTTTTGCATTTGTTCCGAAGCATATTTGCAGGCCTCAATTTCTTTATTAGCCAGGGCAATTCTTTCCTGATCTTTTGAACTGTAAAAAGTTTTAAACTCTTCGTATTTTTTAATGGCTTTATCGAGTTGATTTGTAATCCGATAAGCCGTACCTAAATAAAAATAAGAATCGAATGGGGCATATTTTTCTTTGAACAAGCCTTCTTCATATTTGGAATTAGCATACTGTACTGCTTTTTCGAGATAGGGGATGGATTTATCTTTTTCACCTATAATATTTAAATAACATTGACCAATACGATAATTAATATTGCCGTTTTCTTCATACCCTCTGCGTAAAATTTTGACATAACTGGATAAAGCCTCTTCATAGTCTTCGTTCATAAAGAAAAATTCAGCATCAAGAAACATTTCTTTAAGATTTTCATCTTCCTTTTGAGAATACAAAGAAGTATTTAGCAACAAAACCATAGAGAAAATCAGAAGCGTTAGTCTTTTCATTTTTGGCAATTATTATGGTGTATAAGCAAATTTAGTAATTTAATTGATACGACGTATGTTTCCTTTAATGTCAATTTGGTATACATTCAACTAATTTTTGTAATTCTCCTTTCCGTTGAATTATAAAAATTAGTAGGTCAGATTGAAAAGAAGCTCCTAATTAGCAAACTTTAGCCACCTAATTAATCAATCCGCTACGGTGGATAGCAATATTTTCATAGGGTATCCCATAGCACACGGGTCTTTTACATTTTTATTACGATATAAATCCTATAAAATAAGATCCATTTTGAAGAGAAAATAAACCGCTAATTATTATATTGCCTCGATTTTGTAACTATTTATTCTAACTTAACCAGACAGGATTATGATCCATAGAATTCTTGCAGTTTTTTTATTCATAGCTATCTTAAGCAATTTTTCAACTGAAAATTTACAAGCATCCGTTGCGCCAAGCAAAGACACCATTAAAGCGGAGATTCCTTTGGAAAAGGTTAGGCAATATACAACGGAACGTCTCTCGACCGCAAAACCTGTTATCGACGGTCGGTTGGACGACGATTGCTGGAAAACCGGAGTCTGGGCTGGCGATTTTATTCAATTTATTCCGAATGAAGGAGCTAAACCCTCACAACCAACCTATTTTAAAGTTTTATATGACGACCAGAGTATATATGTTGCTATAAGAGCCGTAGATAGTGAACCTGATAAAATTATCCGGAAAGCTGGAAGAAGGGACGAATTAATTGGCGATATGGCTGGGATTTGTTTCGATAGTTATCACGATCACCGCACCGGATTCGAGTTTGATATGAGTGTTGCCGGACAGAAATCTGATTTAATTCTGACCAACCCCATGTCGTGGGATTTAAACTGGAATGCCGTATGGTATGGGGATGTTGCTAATGAGGATTCTGCGTGGACGGTTGAAATGGAAATACCGCTCAGTCAATTACGATATAGTAATCAGGATGAACAAGTTTGGGGAATGCATGTTTGGAGATGGATTGATCGATATCAGGAAGAAAGTGATTGGGAAAAACAATCGCTCACAGGACCAGGAATAATGTACTTATTTGGAGAATTGCACGGTATTAAAGGGCTTAAAAAATCGCAACGTATTGAGCTGTTACCATATACCTTAGGGGAATTAAAAACATTTAAAAAGGAGCCGGAAAACCCTTTTGCAAATAAAGGGTACCGACCATTTGGAAATATTGGATTGGATGCCAAAATTGGAGTTGGAAGTAATTTTACTGTAGACCTTACTGTTAATCCAGATTTTGGACAGGTAGAGTCCGACCCTTCGGTAATGAACCTTACTGCATTCGAGACTTTCTATGAAGAAAAACGTCCATTTTTCCTGGAAGGAAAAACAATTTTCAATTTCGAAATGGATGATGCCAGTTTGTTTTACAGCCGGCGAATTGGTCATTCTCCTTCCTACTCACCCTCTTTACTAAATAAGGAATATATTAAAGCTCCCGATAATACTACGATTCTGAGTGCCGCTAAATTTAGTGGAAAAACAGCTAAAGGGTTATCCATAGGAGTGCTTCAAAGCTTTACTGCCAATGAAAAGACTACCATTAATTCTACTGCCGGAGATCGGAATGTAAGTGTTGAGCCATTTACTAATTACGCTGTTACAAGGGTTCAACAAGATTTTAATGGGAGTAATACGTTGTTTGGTGGAATTTTCACTTCTACCAATCGGTTTATCAAAGATTCGCACCTTAATTTTTTGAACCGGGGGGCATATACCGGAGGTCTTGATCTTTTACATCAATGGAAGGATAAGGAATACTTTCTCGAAGCCAAAGTCATTGGAAGCGATATTCAGGGTAAAGTGGATGCAATCCGAGATTTGCAACTATCATCGGCCCATTATTACCAGCGGCCTGATGCTACTCATCTGCGCTACGACAGCACGTTAACAAATCTTTCCGGGTATGGCGGAAAAATAAAAATTGGGAAGGGAAGCAAAGGGTTATGGCGATATTCTACCGAATTGGGCTGGCGGTCGCCCGGATTGGATTTGAATGATATAGGTTATATGCAAACAGCCGATTTGATCCATCAGGAAAATGAATTATCTTATTTTGTAAATAAACCTGTTTCAATATTCCGAACATATACCATTGGGCTGGAACAATCTAATAATTGGGATTTCAATGGCACATACCTGGCTTCGGAAGCCGGTTTAAACATTTCAGCAGACTTTACTAACAAATGGGGAATTTCGAATCAGTTAGAATATAGAACGGAGGCGTTGGATAATCGGATTTTGCGCGGAGGTAATGCCATGCTTGTTCCATTTAATTGGTCTGAGATGTTTTCGATAAGAACTGATCAGTCGAAGAAGGTGAATCTCGATTTTCACACCATGGTTTCAATTTCTGGCGAAAAATCATACAAATCAACTGAGATTGGAGGAGGCATTTCCATACGACCTGTAAATATCTTAAAAGTGGCAATGAATGCATTCTATTCCACCGCGGTTGATAAACTACAGTATGTCGACACCAAAGAATATAACTCAAAAAACAGATATATACTGGGGCAAATTGATCAACAGACATTGGGACTGACTTTTCGCATCGACTATAATATTACACCGGAATTGTCGATTCAATATTATGGAAGTCCTTATGCTACAGTAGGGAATTATAAGGGTTTTAAAGTGGTTTCGGACAATCCCAGGGATAGTGAATATAAAAACCGATTCGTATTAATTCAAAACCCAGTGCTTGCTGGGGACGATTACCAAATAGATGAAAACAATGATGGCAACATGGATTATAGCATTCGGAACCCAAATTTCAACTTTAATCAGTTTCGCTCAAATCTGGTGTTTCGTTGGGAATATAAGCCCGGATCTCAGGTTTTTGTTGTTTGGTCGAACGAGAGGACTGATTGGCTTAACCCGGGAAATGCCCCGTTACATAGTGCAGCAGGTCGATTAAGCGATGCTTCTCCCAATAATATTTTTCTGATAAAGTTTAATTATTGGTTTTCGTTATAGTTCGAAATGCAGGTTTCGGAATTTCTTGACCGTTTTAGAGTATGTTTAAAAGAGGATCAAATTGATTTTTGATGCTGTATGAAAAGTCAGTTAATTATCGCATTTCGACTCCGCTCAATGTGACAATAGCTGATTTTTAAAGGTTATCCTAGTGAAGGCGAGGCCTTATCCCTCTTTTTACATAGCATCAATTTAAACAGTTTTTTAATAAAATTCGGTAGACAATTGGCCTAGATACCTTAAAATATTTTTACTCATAGGTTTTCCAATAAAACTTTATCTTTTACTTTTGTACCCTTTAATTAATCAGAAAGAATTGTATGTTTAAGACAAATGAATATTTCGACGGAAAAGTAAAATCGATTGCTTTAGAATCGGTTGAAGGAAAAACTACTATAGGGGTGATGGCTGCGGGAGAATACGAATTTGGCACCTCCTCCCTTGAAATAATGACGGTTTTAGCAGGTAAACTGGAAGTAATGTTGCCAGGCGAAACAGCTTGGAAGGAATACAAAAAATTTGAATCGTTTGTGGTGGCAAAAGATGTTAAATTTAAAGTAAAGGCATTGATTGACACACCATATTTGTGTCTTTATAAATAAGATTACAGGATTTCCCAAACCTTTTTTGATTGAAGTTTATTCAACCAAAAAAGGTTTTTTGTTTTTTATAGAAGTTGTCTTGAATGCTTTGTTATCCATGAAAAAATCCACTTAGCTCATGATAAATTAGTATTTAAAAAACACACATCAATTTATAAGTTAAAATATGCTATAGTTAATTTACTTAACACTACTTAAAAGTACATAGAAAATCCAAAATTTGAGCCAAATCCTTTTGCAGTGTTTTCCCATTTTACATTACTTCCATCCGTAAACTTAGAGGTTGCCGAGGCATAAGCAATACTTAGATCCAGGGAAATGCCATCGCTTAGAAAAAATGCAAGGCCACCTCCTGCTTCATACCCAGAAAGGCGGCTTTTTTGCTCAGAAGTATTACCATTATATTCTGATTTTGTTTTAATCCAACCCGGACCGGCAGCCCCATTTATAAATGGTTTTACTTTTTTGTCTCCTATGTAAAGTCTAAGAAATGGAGAAAGCGCTGTTGTTGTTTCTTTGTATATTTTCCCATTATCTTTTTGATGGTAATAATCTAGCGAAAAATCAATTCCTACTAAAAAGTTTTTAAAGAGAAAATAACCAATCCCTGGAGTAATTTTGAAGCTTGAAGTTTTACCAATATCTCCGCTGTTGTAATCAGTTTTCCATATACTAGACACCGAATTAAATTCTAAATTGCTCTATGCACTGATGGAAAATTTCCCTTTTTGAGTTTGTGAAAATAATGTCAAGGATGGCAAAAGCAGAGCCATCAAAGTTAGTTTGAGTAGGATTTTCATTTTAATTTGGATTTAGTTATTATTAAAAAACACTATTATCCGACTAATCATTAGTTTGATTGATTTTGTATCGAAACTAGCTGATAGTCAGTTGTTGTTATTTAATTTTTCAAAACCACCC
>JAIFLU010000115.1 GCA_020048915.1 Bacteroidota bacterium
ACTTTATTGGCTATATTGCTTACGGTTTGTGCTTTTTAATCTACTATTATTAAGATATTTATCTATCAAGTACTCTACTTTAAAAATCTCTTTTGTTTTAATATAAACACTTATTTCTTTATTGTCAAAAAAATGAAATGTTGCCCATTGATGTTGCCCCCCTGGTGCGCGTAAACTTATACTAAAATTTTTTATTTCGTCCCAACTATAATTCTGTTTTTTAAAAAAGATAAAATTGTTTTTTAAAATGAAATCGTTGCCTAAAACTTTATAAGGCAAATTATCTGGTGGGCGATTAAGTCTTTCTTTTAATTCTATTTCATTTATCTTAATGGATCTATTCGCTTGCCATTCAAATACCAAACCTAACCTTAATGAACGTTCATAAAACTCTTGAGGATCAGTCAACGACTTTATCGATTCGTTATACCAATTTGTGCTTATTTTAAGCATTAGCGGAATCCATGTCAAAACCGTAAATAAAAATGCTAATCCAGGATGAAAATCAAAGGTAATGGCTGCTGCCCCATAGTTAAACATAAGAATTATAAGGGTAATAATATAGATAATTACTCTCTTCTTTACTTTATCAAAAGCTAATTGTACTGATTCATTATCTGAGTAATATTTCATAGAGCGGTTGTCTTTTTTAATAACGTTACATATAAGTTTTGTTGGGGATTTCGAAGCAATTTCCTATCGAGATGTTAAGAATTAAAATAGAAGAAAGCTCTTTAAAATCAGCAATTCCGCCCCAAAAAAATTTATATGATGTTAGTAACCGTGGTTTTTTATATTTCTATTTGTATCTTAATCTTACCCCCTAATCCATTCTCCACAATGTCATATAGGGTTTTCAAGGTCATATTGCTTGCATCGTTTTCAATCCTTGATATAAAACTTCTCTTTTTATCGATAATCAAGCCCAACTGGTCTTGAGTCATTTGTTTTTTCTCTCTTGCTTCTCGAAGTTGTAATCCAATTTTAAAAGACTTGAATTCTCTATCAAGCTTATCACGACGGGGACTACCTTTTTTACCATAAACTTCATCTTTTAAATCCGTCCAAGTTGTAATATTTTCGTTTTTCATAATCTTATTTCTTTTTATCGTTATAATAATCGTCCATTAATCTCACAGCTTTATCAATCTCTATTTTTGGCGTTTTTTGTGTCTTTTTTTGAAATCCATTTAACAATATGACCAATTTGCCTTCATCAAAAAAGCAAAATACCCTCCAAATATCTGAACCAAGCAGAATCCTAGCTTCATAAAGTCCTTTTTGTCCTTCAATATGTTTCAAATATTTCTCTGGAATCCTTTGTTGGTACTCAATTAACTCAATGATTTTGTAAATCTTATCCTGAACCTTGGGAGGTAGTCCTATTAGAAAATCTTTAAAATAGTGCTTGTATGCAATAACTGTCCGAATTTTCATTCTCCGCTTTTTTGAGACAAAGTTAACTTATAAGTTACGTATGTGCAAATTTTTTTTCATACCATGGTTACTAACGTTACATATAAGTTTTGTTGGGGATTTGAAAGCGATTTCCTGTCGAGACGTTAAGAGCTAAATTAGAAGCCAGCACTTTAAAATCCGCAATTCCGCCCCAATAAAATTTATATGATGTTGCACTAAACCTCCTAAAAGGAGGCGGAGTGCAACTTTGTGGTATCTTTCAACCATGAAATTAACATAATGGATAAAAGTATGAAAAAAAACAAAAAGACGATCAGGAATTTGAACAACAGGTAGAACAGTTCCGCCAATGGATGGTGGTACAAAACTTTTCGGCAAGCACCATTCGGAGTTACAAATCCGGTATCCTGCGGGTTTATGGATATTTTAACCTTCCCCTGAGGGAACTGAGCGACCAACAATTGGTAGGGTTTGTCTGCCATCTTAAAGAAGAGAAAGGTCTCTCGCGGGCCTCCATGCGCATATCGGTGGCTTCTATCAAATACTTCTACAAGCATGTCCTGGGTCGGGGGCCCCTGGTGGAGAAAATCCCCTATCCCAAAAAGGAAGTACACATCCAAGCCATTCTTAGTGGAAAGGAAATATGGCAACTCTTCAACCAGACCACAAACCTCAAGCACCGTTTTTTGCTTAAACTAATTTATTCGGCCGGTCTTCGGCGTAGCGAAATCATCCACCTTCAACCTGAAGATCTTGATTGGCTCAACATGCAGGTGACCGTCCGCCAGGGGAAAGGGAAAAAAGACCGGTATTCGATCCTGGCCCGTTCGCTACGTAGCGATTACGAGCTGTACATGCAGCAATATGCGCCAACCCATTATCTGTTTTATGGCCGCCACAAATCCCATCCGATCACTCCCAGCCTGATCCGCTGGGCTATGGACCAGGCAGTAAAACGGGCAGGTATCACCAAAAATGTCCATATCCATTCCCTGCGTCATTCGTTCGCTTCGCACCTGTTAAGCCTTAATACCGATATTGTGACCGTACAGCGGTTGTTAGGGCACGACGACATCCGCACCACCATGGCCTACCTGCACCTGAACCACCACCCTGAGAACAAGCCCCGCAGTCCGTTGGACATGATTTACAAATGATCTACTCCAAACCTGTATTTGAAGTAGCGGATATTGCCCGTGAATATGGCGGTGAACTGGTTGCACAAGACAACCTTAGCGGGCAGCAGAAAAAAGTGCTCACGAGCATCTGCCAGTGTCGCACTGCAGAATTGGGGGGACATAAAGAAGTTTGCAGCAACGCAGCTTGCCCCAATGAGAGATATGCTTACAATGGCTGCCGGAATCGCCATTGCCCCAAGTGCAACGGCCTCAAACGCGAAAAATGGGTGATGGACCGCAAAGCCGATGCTCTTCCGGTGCCGTATTTTCATATTGTGTTTACCATTCCCCATACGTTGGAGCGGCTTTGCCTTTTGCATGGGGAAGCAATGTACAACCTCTTGTTTCAATCGGCCTGGAACACTTTACAGTTCTTTGCATCCAAGAGTAACCACCTGGGGGCTCAAATGGGGATGACGGGCATTTTACATACCTGGGGACAGAACCTTTCCCGCCATACACACCTGCATTGCCTGGTTCCCGCGGGAGGCATTACCCCTCAATATAAATGGAAGGCGGCCAAAAGCGATGGGAAATTCTTTGTGCATGTGAAAAAGCTCAGCAAGGTGTTTCGCGGAAAGTTTACCGATGGGTTGATTGATTTGCAAAACCAGGGTATCATTGAATTGGAAGAAGAACTAAAAAAAGGCTTAAACACTTCCACCCTCTGTACAGCAAAAACTGGGTGGTATATACCAAAAAACCGCTTCCTACAAGCGACCTGGTAGTAGAATACATTGGGCGTTACTCTCACCGGGTTGCTATCAGCAACCACCGCATCAAAGAGGTGAAAGGCGGAATGGTAACCTTCTCGAGGCTCGATTACCGAACCAATAAATCCGGGTTGTTGTCCTTAAAAGCAACGGAATTTTTGCATCGGTTTTTGTTGCATGTATTACCTGCGGGGTTCGTAAAAATACGGCATTACGGGATTATGTCGACCCGCAATAAAACGCATTGTATAGCTTTGGTGAGGCTGCTTTTTCAGGTGCCCATGATCGAAAGGCCTGAAAAAGGGAAGTCGTGGTTAGAACTCTATCAAACACTGTATGGGAAACACCCGAAGCTTTGTCCGTGCTGTAAGACAGGAATGATGGTGGCGGTAGAAGTGTTTTTGCCATACAGGGTGCTTCGCATCCGCGATGGGCCTCAAATGGAACCCAATCGGGCGTTTTGTAAGCAGTAACGATAAAAATAGCTGCCTCTTTTTGGGTCCCGCTTTGCGGGACAGGCTTGCTGTTGCCAAAACCTGGCAAAACAAGCTAAATATCAATAATAGCCAACAGTAAAATTGGATTTTAAGATCAAAAAGCCGGGAAATGGAAACCCGCAAACAGGGGATTTAAAAAAAATACCTGCAAAATTTTTCTCAGAAAACTACACTTTTTAATTGAAAACCTATAAGGGCATCGCACCGGAGGTAACGTGCAACACCGTTCATAATCCAACTCCGTTCCTACGTTAGATTATGATCTAAATGTTGTGGTTAGTGCTTTTTATTCATTATTTAATCCAGTTACAGTCATCAATAAGAAATCTAAGCTTTTTAAATAATCTAACTTGTCATATTCGAGGCCAAGTTTTTTAATGTTTTTGTAATAACTATCCAAATTTTTATAATAATTCTTTTCCAATTGAACTGACGTTGCTTTTTCACCAAGCTTTTCAATCAGAAACCACTTTTCCAATAATCTAGCGTTACGACCATTCCCATCCTGAAATGGGTGAATCTTTACAAATACTAGATGAATATATGAGGCAAAATAAAATATCTCAAAATCATTTAAGTCAGTTTTTAATAGCAACTCAATATCATTAAACAATTTGCTAAGTTCAGATTTAACAATATTTGGTTCTGCTGCAACATATTCAATCCTATCATCACTGTTTATTACAAACATTGGATTGTTGCGAATCAATCCTTGTTGACTTTTAGGCAATAAATTTGAGCTTAAAATCGAATGAGTTTTTTGGAGATTTTGAAATGTCAATCTGTTTTGATAGATAAACTCATATGCAGCAAATAAATCATCAGCTTTTTTAGTGTAATCCGGCTTGTATTTAACGTTTAAAAACTTGTGTTTAAAAAAGCTATCGAAATCAATATTTTCACCTTCAATCTTTGATGAATAAACCGATGAAACTGAATTATAGAATTTAAAATAATCAACAGGAATATCAAGTCTTTCATTTTTTTGTAGGGTTTCCAATGGTGAAACCTTTACAAAATCCTTAAAACTTTCTATCAGATCAAATTTTAAAATCTCTAATTTCATCTACTTTTATTTAATCATAAGTCAAATATAGTTTTTTAAAGGCGAAAAATCATGTATCTGAGCAAACTATCCAACGAAGCATAGTTTTTTTTAGCATTAACCACAACGCAACGCATATGTTTTGTTGGGGATTTCGAAGCGATTTCTTGTCGGTACGTTAAGAGCTAAATTAGAAGCCAGCACTTTAAAATCCGCAATTCCGCCCCAATAAAATTTATATGATGTTAGCGTGCGTTAATTTTTCATTTTCTTCCATAAAATTGGAAACATTGTCTCTAGGTGATCCATTACTGACTCATCACCTTTTGTCGGAGGAGCAGAAAAATCATAATCTAAACCTTCTTTGAAACAAATACTCCTGGGAAAACGTTCGTCTTCATTTTCAATTTTTTTATTAGTTTTCAAACAAAATGCCTCTGTAGAAACAATTAATAATCCTTCTCCCCATGTATCAACGCCTTTTTTAATAAAACTGGCTAAGTAATCAGGGGTTTCAATAGTTTTTTTAAAAATGTCTTTGCCTAATAAAATTAGCCAACACCTAAAATATAAGAAAGTATCGTCTGAGAC
>JAIFLU010000194.1 GCA_020048915.1 Bacteroidota bacterium
GTTATGTCGTAATAACTTCCAATTTCCTTTTTATTCCCTTTTTTTTGTTTCTTAATAATTCGAAAGCCCTTAGATGCCATCCATGCATTCATTTCACTTAATTGACAACAACCTGTGTAAGCTTCAAAATTGGCAACTTCGGTTTTCACGTATTTAAAATTTTGTAATATTTGCTCACATCCTTTTAGGATTAATAGTTCACTACCTTGAGTATCCATTATTAAACAATCGTACTGTTTTATTGGAATAAAT
The DNA here is from genome assembly GCA_020048915.1 of Bacteroidota bacterium. Lineage (GTDB taxonomy): Bacteria > Bacteroidota > Bacteroidia > Bacteroidales > JAAUTT01 > JAAUTT01. The sequence goes on from JAIFLU010000194.1 coordinate 253, forward strand.
TCTTTTTTTAACAATGAAGGCAGAGTTATTGAATTCAGACTAATTTTACTTGAGTAATAAACATCAGGCCAAATGTTTTTATGTTTATCAAGTTCGAAAATAGATGAGGATAATCCATTATTATTAGAGATATTCAAAATAACTTTTATATTATCCCTATCGAGTATTAAATAATTCAGAGCACGTTGTAAACTAAATTCTTTTATATTTTCCAGAAGCTTATTGTAAATTTCTGGAATTGGTTCTATCCATAGAACATTTAGTTTAAACAAGTTATATGTTCCCCTTTCCTGTCCTTCATTCGCACCGATATGAATTACACCTTCGCAATTTCTCAAAAACAGATTAGGGTTATTATCAGGTAAATACTTTTTTATCCTGTAGTGAATTTTTTTTCAAAGTGAAATTTTTTTTCTCATAAAGATGTTTTTTGTTAACACTTTTAAATAATATAATAAGAACTTTATAAATTTCTTTATTGGGGAAATTTGATGTTTCTTTTTTTCAAAGATACTATTGAAAAATTGTGATATTTTTTCATTACTAAAATAATCTGGAATCCGATTATCTTTAAAAACGGGAGCTTCAATATACTTTCTCCATAATTGATCATCATTATCGATTCTTATTATTTCTTTCACAACATCGTCAAATGATTTATAATTATGAACATTAATAAAACAATCGGGATTATAATCATTGGCAGCTTGGGTATCGCCCCAGTAAATTGGTATACTACCCATCATCAAGGGCTGAATTAGTTTTTCGGTAGAATAACCCGGGAACGATGAATTTTCAAAAGCAATGGTAAATTTATATTGGTTTAGAAATTCCATTTTATCGCCCACAAAATAACCCAAATTATTAAAAAGTTTACCCCCCGAATCAACCTTTTTATATTTACTCAATAAATTAAAAAAGTCAATTCGTTCCTTTGCATTTGCATTGGAATAAACAAAATTGCAGAATTTTGTTTTCGAATTCATCAGCTTTTCTGCGTTTCGGGGCTCAAGAGCCCAATCACCAATCCAATGGCGCGATTCTGGCAATCGAAAATGTCGTTCATTATAAAAACAATCATGCGTTAAGGCATAATCACATTCATTAAAATTTGGTCTTATGTTTTCTCCTGTATAAAAGATGCGAACAACATTTATAGGTAAATTAAATACACTTTTTGAACCTCCCTCCCTATATAAAACAAAATCGGGATTTTCAGATATTTCAATATTACAATCCTTCATAAATCGGAAGAAAGCAGGTATTTCGGCAGTATATTTACCATTAAAAGTACCATTGTAATAATTTACTTTAATAGTTTTTTTCATGCCTTATTCATATGGTTCTTAAATGAAATTAAATGTACTGAAAACCAGTTCTTACCGAAGAGTTTGAAAAAACATATATCAAAACGACCATATTTAATTTTAATATGATGAGGGTATTTAAAAAAAAAAACAATGAAGGCCCATAATGAAAGCAGAAAAGACTGGTTATTTAATTTATAATACAAATAGGCCCCATCAAAACATTCAACATAATCGCTATTTACATTATTGTTTATAAGCCACTTATGCAAATCATTCCACCAAATTTTATTTGCTTTTGGTTGTATGGCTTTATTAACCATGGTATTGTTGTCGTGTACACCACGAATAGCTACGGGTTCAAAAATATCACCAGGCACAAGCGTGCATTTGGCAGCCATTCTTCGCCAAAGATGCGTATCTTCTTTTAGTTTTAAATTAATCGGAAAATTTCCGGATTTTTCGAAAATATTTTTTCTTACCGTAATTGTATCCCCATGAAATTCCCCAGTAACTGAAGAGTGTGCATTAAATAAAACAAAAAAAAGCTCGTTCGATGGAACATTCCCTGATAAAGTATAAAACTCTTGATACTTATACCCAGCATTAATGAATTTTTGTTTACCCTTTTCGGAATAATAATGTATGCCCAATGCATTATAAACACCATCTACATCGCTATTCGACATCAATATTTCTTTATCTTTCAGGAATCGGTTTGGCAAATAATAATCGTCAACATCGAGAAAAGCAACAAAATCAAATTTAGCATTATGAATGCCCAAATTTCTGGTCGCACTAACACCATGGTTGCATTTATCGTTATGCTGCAAAACAACCAAATTATCAAATTCATTTGCCAGTTGTAAACAAATTTCAAGTGAATCATCAACTGAACCATCATCAATTAATATAACCTCCCCGGTTTCATTAAGTTTAATGGCAGAATTTACAGCAGTTCGTATAAACTGTGCTGCATTATAAACTGGGATTATTACCGAAACTTTAAAAACAGAAGACATTTTGAAATGATATACTATTTAAAGAGAGCTGCGTACTGATCTAAAATAACTTCTTTACTAAATAAACGTTTACATCTTGATTCAGCATTTTTACCAAAAGCATCTCTTTTGTCCAAGTTATTTAATAAAAACATTGTTTTTTCAATTAATTGTTCAATACCTAAATATGGAACTATAAATCCAGAAGAATTATCTTCAATAATTTCATTATTACCCCCTGTATCAAACGCAACAAAAGGCAAACCCAAAAAATGAGCCTCCAGTATTGCATAGCTAAAATTTTCGACCAAATTAGGTGTAACCCCAATTGAACAAGTTTTAACTATTCCCAAATTATGTTCCCATGATATATTACCGGGGGCAAATATAAAAGCACCCTGTATTGTATTTAATTCATATTTCAAATCACTAGGAATAGGACCTGAAAGATAAAATACAACTTTGTTATTCATTTGTGCCCCAATTCTTCGAATTATTTCAAAAATGTATTTTTTCCCTTTCACAATTGTACCGGCAGAAGGTAAATAAATAATTGGATAGTTGACTTGAAGATTTACCTCTTCGTATATAAACCGTGGCTCAATAGAACTTAACAAATCAGTTGACAGGAAATTATAAATTACGTGTGATTTAAAGGTTGGTTTTAGTGTATTATTAGCAATCCCTTGCATATAATTGGACGGACATATTAAACCATCAGCTTTTTTGAAAGCTTTATATTCCATATTTTGACAGACATACAAATCGGCCCAATCAGTTTGAAGCAAAGGATTATTTGTAAAACGACTGTAATTATGATGTGCCGCCCAAAACAATTTACAATTCGAAGTTTTTTGTATATTGTAAATAGGCAAAAAGTGGTCGGGCATAATAATGTAATCAGGATTAAATCTGTGCAACTCTTTGTTTAACCGTTTAATTCGTAAACCAGTTTTAAAAATATTCAAAGTTGAAGCAAATGAACTTTGTTTTTTAACCCTAAATCGCAAATATGCTAATACAAAAAAACGTAAAAAGAAAAATAGAGACCGAGGTGCCTTACGCTTAATTACCTCATTATCAAAACTGTCATTATCCTCAGAATATACGAATATTTTAATATCGTATAAATTTTTTAATAAATGATACAAATTATATTGAGCAACAGCCACACCACCCGATTTAGGGGGAAATGACTCTGTGTAAATTGCAATTTTTTTTTTCATAAATATAAATAGCTCAAACTTATTAAGCACTAATGGCCTTTAATTGATTTAATAAAAAACTTTTTCAATAAAGCAAAAGGTGTAATTAAGAAATTACCCAACTTATAGGATTTTGAAGTTTTAAAAGCTTTACTTAATGAGATATTATATTCTTTTTCCCATGCTGACTTGCATATGTATTTCAACATTTGTTGCTCACGAGTATATACAATATCAACAAAATACTCTTTTAATGCATCCTGATGTTTTTCAAAAATATATTTAACTAGTTCCGGCCTCATTGTATTACTTTTCGTAAGCATTGAACTTGCATGTTTACGATATTTAAATAAAAATTCAGGGATAATATGAACTTTCCATCCAAGAGAAGTAATTGAAATCCAGAACTCCCAATCTTCATACCCATTTTTCATTGATTCGTCATAACCGCCAACATCAACCCAGCATTTTTTGCGAAACATTGATGATGCTGCAGAATTATTTTCAATAATATAATGCTCTAGACCGCCACTTTTGTAATAATTTATAAATTCGGGTTTATGGCCAAATGCTTCAACAAAGCAAGAAACTACGCCTATATTTTCATTTTCCTCCAAAATAGAAATCCCTTTTTCAAAAAAAGTAGGCAAAAAAACATCATCAGAATCTAGAGTAACAATAATTTCACCTGATGAGGCCTTTATTCCGTTATTTCTAGCGGCAGACAGTCCGAAATTTTCAGTATGCAAAACTTTGGTTTTGGGCCAGATTGAATTTGACAATATATTAATAGTAAATTCATCAGTAGAGCCATCATTTACCACAATTATTTCAAAATCTTGAAAAGTTTGGGCTAATACAGAATTTATGGCTTCATCAATATATTGGCCATGGTTGTAGCATGGTATTATTACACTTATTCTTGGCATAGTTCTAGTGTTGTTTCAATTTAGCCAATTCAATAGCTTTAGTATATAATTTAATAACTTGCGGAATAATTTTTTCGCTATTGTAATTTTCAATCACATTTTTTCTTCCAAGTAAACCCTGTTTTAATATTTCATCAATTTTGTTCACCGATTCAATAATTACTTTCGATATTTCATTTGGCTTTAGAGGGTCAATTAGCATACCGCCGCCGTTGCTAAGCATTTCCGCCATACCTGTATCTTTGCTAGCGATAACATATTTGCCTGCACTCATGGTTTCGAGACATACATAAGGGAAATTCTCCCATATAGAAGGGAAAATACAAATGTCCGTTTCCTTCAGATAATTAGGAATATCAACTAACGGCACATTGCCTATGAATACATAATTCGAAGTACAATTTTTAATTTTTTTATCAAAAATTTCTTTGGTTGTGGAATTAAACTTTCTACCCCAGTTATCTTTTCCTATAAACCTGAATTCAATATTTGGATTTTTCTTTACAACAGCTGGTATAACTTTTAGAAAACCTTCAATTCCTTTGCGGGTGCATAAGCTACCAAAAAATGATACAATTGTCTTGTTTTCTTGCTTTTTTTGTGGAATATCTAAATATTTTTCTGAAGGAGAAAATAAATTTGGCACATGAGTAATATAATTTAAGTTCCAATTTTTTTTGATTATTTTTATCAGGCTCAAAGAAGGAGAACAAACAATTTCTGCTTTATTTGCTATAATAAATTCG
>JAIFLU010000006.1 GCA_020048915.1 Bacteroidota bacterium
CTCCCTATTAGTTTTAATTGACGATATCCTCGACTTGTCGAAAATTGAAGCAGGGCAAATACAAGTTAATTTAGGGGAAATATGTGTAAATGAAGTCTTAAACCAAATGGTTCAATACTTTAATCCTTCTTCTAATAAAAACAAAATTGAAATACGGTGCACTGATTTCTCTGACACGCCAAATGTTATGTTATTGACTGATAGTACCCGTTTTAAACAAATATTCACCAACTTAATTGCCAATGCTTTAAAGTTTACTGAAAAAGGCTTTATTGAACTCGGTTTTAGAATCTATAATCCTGATGAACTTATCTTTTATGTAAAAGATTCGGGAATCGGAATTGAAAAAGAATACCAATCGGTAATATTTGATAGATTTAGGAAAATTGATGCAAATTCAGAAAAGTTTTACTCCGGAGCTGGGTTAGGCTTGGCTATCACCAAAAAGCTCATTGAATTGTTGGGAGGGAAAATTTGGGTTGAATCTGAGCCAGGAAAAGGCGCTACCTTCTTTTTTACACACCCTGGATTTTCAGTTATACAAACATCGGAAAATTTAACAAAATGCGTTATAGAACCCCGGTCTGAAATGAGTTGGGACGATCAATGTATCGCTATCGCCGAGGATCAGGACCACAATTTTCTGTTATTAGACCATATAATAAAACGACAAGGTGGAAAAACTATTCGTTTTAACGATGGATTGTCAATTCTGGAATATTTCTCTGGAAACAGAAATACAGAAATTAAAATAATACTAATGGATATTAAAATGCCTGGTATAGATGGATTTGAAGCAATGGAGCGCATTAAGAAACTACATCCTGATATTAAAATTATAGCCCAAACGGCTCATGCAATGCCCGAAGATATAAATGAATTCATTCAAAAAGGCTTCGACAATTATATTACAAAGCCCATTAATATTCAGTTATTGAAAGATATGCTTAACAGCTACTTAGTGTAATTTCAAAATTCGATTTACGAAAATACCGAATTTAAAAAATTGAAAGTTGAGCTAAGCGAAAATTAAAAAGCCACTTAGCTCAAAGTATAAAAAATTTATTAGACTTAGTCCAAACTATGCACCACCAAACCACTTCTTAGCTTTGGTTCGAACCAGGTAGTTTTAGGAGGCATAATGTTGCCCGAATCGGCTATTGTAAAAAGTTGTTCCATACTTACTGGAAACAGGGCAAAAGCTACCGCCATTTCGCCGTTATCGACCCTGCGTTTTAGTTCGCCCAAACCGCGAATACCACCTACAAAATCGATTCGCTTTGAATTACGAAGATCGGTAATATTTAAAACCGGAGCCAATACCTGATCCGAAAGCACCGTAACATCGAGACAGCCAATTGGATCAGCATCATTAAATGTACCAGGCTTAGCAGAAAGGGAATACCATTCACCTTCGAGGTACATACTCAAATTATGCAGTTTATCTGGCCTATATTCATTGGCACCTTTCTTTTCAATGCTAAAACCTGTTTCGAGTTTTTTTAGAAATTCAGTTTTCGATAAACCATTCAAATCTTTCACCACCCGATTATAATCAATAATTGCCAATTGATTGTCGGGAAAGTGAACTGCCAGAAAATAATTGTATTCTTCTTTCCCTGTATGGTTTTTATTGGCTTGCTTCCGTTCATTTCCTACCAATGCAGCGGCTGCAGTGCGGTGATGACCGTCGGCAACGTAGGTGTATGGTATTTGGGCAAAAAGTTCTGTTAAGCGATGAATAGTAATTTTATCGGTAATTGGCCAAAAATGATGGCCAAAGCCATCCACGGCTGTAAAATTGTATTCGGGATCGTTTTTAACAATTTTTGCAATAATGGCATCTATTTCGGGAACCGCGCGATAAGCAAAAAATACCGGTTCGTAATTTACCCCACTCACGCGAATATGGTTTTTTCGGTCCTCTTCTTTGTCAGGTCGGGTTAGTTCGTGTTTCCTGATAATGTTATTCATATAATCCTCTACAGCAGCACAACCAACAATACCATACTGAGTGCGTCCATTCATGGTTTGGGCATAGATATAAAGATACTCTTCCCCATCCTGTAGCATGGTGCCGGCTTTGACCATTTGCTCGAAGTTGGATTTCCCTTTTTGATAAACTTCGGGAGCATGTTCGTCCATCGAATCGGGTAAATCAATTTCTGGTTTCACCACATGCAAAAACGAAAATGGATTTCCCGTTGCCTCAACTTTAGCTTCTTCTCTGTTTAAAACATCGTATGGACGGGATGCTATTGCCTGAGCTTTATCTTTTACCGGTCTGATCCCTTTAAATGGTTTTAGTACTGCCATTGCAAAAAGTATTATAATTTGTTGAATAATATGCCTATAATGCAATAAGAGAGCGCCATGAAAGCTACTCTCTTATTATTTTAGATTTTTATAATGTTAAAATTTATTTACCTGAAACGTTTTATCGCCTTTTTGTAAAAAGCCAACTATTTGTCGGGCAGCAGCCAAACCAGCGTTGATATTTGCTTCCTCAGTTTGTGCTCCCATTTTTTTCGCAGTAAAATAGAACCTGCCAGGAAATTTTTCGCCAATTATTGGAGCATTGTCAGGAGCAATATCTGAAACATAACGAAAATCCTTGCGCTCTTCGAACACTTTAATTAGTGATGCTTCGTCAATAACTTCCTTTCGGGCGGTGTTTACCAGGGTAGCGCCCTGGGGCATTTTTGATAATAAATTGAAATTGATGGAGCCTTTGGTATCCTTGGTTGCTGGAATATGCAGCGATATATACTGACATTTTGAATACAATTCTTCGACACTTTCTACAGCTTTAACACCATCCACTTCAATCATGGCCGGAGTCAGAAAAGGATCGTAAGCATAAACATCCATACCAAATCCTTTGGCAATGCGACCAACGCATTTTCCAACAAAACCATAAGCATGAAGGCCTAATGTTTTACCTTTCAACTCAAAACCCGATGAGCCATCGTAATGATTACGAACTTGAAAAAGCATCATTCCAAAAGCGAGTTCAGCAACAGCGTTTGCATTTTGTCCCGGAGTATTCATCGCTACTACTTTACGCTCGGAAGCTGCATCCAGATCAATGTTGTCGTAACCAGCACCAGCGCGAACAACAATTTTCAGATTTTTTCCTGCTTCCAAAACTTCGCGCGAAGCAATATCGCTGCGGATGATTACCGCATCAACATCGGCAACAGCTTTTACAAAATCGGCTTGTTCTTTGTACTTTTCGAGCAAAACCAGTTCCAGCCCCGCATCTTCAATAATTTTGCGGATACCATCTACTGCCTGCTTTGCAAATGGTTTTTCGGTAGCTACTAATACTTTCATAGTTTATAATTTGGTTAGTTTAGTGTTTTCAGGCTTTCAGTTTTTCGAATTCCTGCATGGCATTTACCAATGCTTGAACTCCTTCAATCGGCATCGCATTATAAATAGATGCCCTGAAACCTCCCACCGAACGATGGCCTTTGAGGTTAACCAAACCTTTTGCAGTAACAAAATCAAGGAATTCCTTTTCAAGGGCGATATACTCAGGATTCATAATAAAACAAACATTCATTAACGACCTGTCTTCTTTAACAGCAGTGCCTTTGAACATTTTATTACGATCAATTTCGTTATAAAGCAAATCAGCTTTTTTAATATTTATTTTTTCGATAGCAGCTACCCCACCTATACCTTTTAGCCATTTTAATGTCTGAAGGCAGGCAAAAATTGGTACAACGGGAGGAGTATTGTACATCGAACCGTTATCGATATGTTCTTTGTAATTTAACATGGTAGGGATGTGGCGGCTTACCTTACCCAAAATGTCATCCTTTATAATAACAAAAGTAACACCGGCAGGGCCCAGGTTTTTTTGTGCTCCGCCATATATAAGGGCATATTTGGAAACATCCATCGGACGGGATAAAATATCCGAAGAAGCATCAGCCACAAGAGGAACATTTATATCCGGGTCAGTATGCCATTGTGTACCAAAAATGGTATTATTTGTGGTAATGTGAAAATAGTCCGCATCAGCAGGAACAGTATAGTCTTTTGGAATAAAACTATAGTTTGCATCTTTAGAAGAAGCAACTTCAACCACCTCTCCAAATGCTTTGGCTTCTTTTAATGCTTTGCTAGCCCATGTGCCGGTATTTATATAAGCGGCTTTTTTATTCATCAGATTGAACGGAACCATGCAAAATTGCATACTTGCTCCTCCTCCAAGAAAAATAACCGAGTAACCTTCGGGAATATTTAATAGTTCTTTAAACAATGAAACCGATTCAGCAAGAATAGATTCAAACTCTTTGCTGCGATGAGAAATTTCCAGTAATGATAAACCTGTACCATAGATATCTTTAATGGCTTTGGCAGTTTCTTCAATTGTAATGTCTGGTAAGGTAGATGGTCCCGGATTAAAATTATACTTCTTCATGTGTAATTCTTTAAAAAATGATCAAAATATTATGGTTTTTCATTAAGAGGATCAAAGTTAAATCAATTTTGTTATGATTATTTTCAAAAGTTGATATTTATCAGAAAATATTTTCAACAGTTGTTTATAAATAAATGAAATTATTTAATTTTCCCAATGAGTTTTCCATCGCTTAAAACAGGAACTATAGTTGTAATATCAATTGTATGGCAGTATTCAATACAATCGTCAAGTCCATTTTTCTGGAGCCTGCTTTTCTGAGCTGTCTTTTGAATATATCCCATCAGATTAGGTTTTGCAAGAGACCAAAGATCCAGCGATGCCATGGTCGAATCGCAATTAGTAACAAAACCGGGGTTTTCGAGAATTTTTTCAGCCATCGCTCCTGCCAATAAGGTATCTTCTAAACTAAATCTATTCTTCCAACCGGCACAGAATAATATTATATCCCGGTTAAACGACACCAGGTACTCGCACACAGCCGATAAATTAATATAAGCTGCAACAGTTACTGCATGGCATTTACCCGCCATACGAATTGCCTGGGTACCATTCGTAGTACTGTAGACTATTGTTTTACCTTTTACACGTTCGGGAGTAAAATTGAAAGGAGAATTCCCGAAATCGGCGAAATCAAGAACAAAACCATCGCGTTCAGCTGCTACCAAATACCCTTGCTTTTTATACTCCCGTGCTTCTTCTATCTCTCCCACAGGGATTAGCTCTTTCGCACCGTTCATAAATGCAGCACAAATTGCCGACGAAGCCCTTAATACATCAATAACCGCAACAACAGCACCTGGTTTCCCAAAGCTGTCGAATGTTGCAGGTGTAAAACAAACTTCCAGGTGAGGTATATCCTTCATTGATAATTTTGTTATTATTCTGGTTGATAGTTATAAGTCCATAGTCCATATAAAAAAAATCGGTGGATTATGGACTATA
>JAIFLU010000018.1 GCA_020048915.1 Bacteroidota bacterium
GTGCATTTTACCTCCCCAACCCTCCTTACCCGCGATAGCTATCGGGGGGAGGGCTAACTGTTGCTTCGAAGCAGCAGTTATAGCCCCTTTTCAAGGGGTTTGGGTTATAATCAGCTGAAAATTAACAAGATTAAACTGTTCTTATACCGAACTCACGTTAATTTAAATAAGAAACCTTCCAGAATTTAAATCCTGGAAGGTTTCAATAACATTCATTTTTAATACAATTGCTTACCACCAGCGGTGGAATTTTCTTCCAAATACACGTTCAATGGTTTTAGTTTCGCCGTCTTTCGTTATTTCGATGATGGTTTTGCAGCCATCCGATGAATACTTAATTACTGCAGGACTGTTATTTCCAACGGTATACTCCTTTGTTCCTTTCGTAATAACATTTACATTGTGTTTGTAAGGGCAATGGTTAATGATAATTGGGTTGGTAATTACATTGCTGTAGTTGAGGCCGCTGGCATTTACTCCGGTAACTTTTCCCTTCATAATTATAGAATCGTTGAAGAAGTAAGGATGCCAGTTGTGAAACTTTTCGAAGTGAAGAATGGCATTACGCGATTTTTCCACTATACGGGTCATGGTTCGAACAGTATCGTTATAAGCGATTGCAAAGGTGTAGTTTGCCGAAATAGTGTCGAGGATGTTATACCGTAATTTGTTAAGGTTGTCGTAAGTAGTAATTTGGATATCTTTCCGGCTCATTGTCCGCAATCCATTAAGGGTTACACTGGTACTGTCGGTAATAACCATGAAATTCTGAAACTCAACGGTACGCTTAACAAGTCGGGTCCAGGGTAGTTTTTTAACAGATGCTGTTTTTTCAACCGTAATTTTTATTACCCCTTTTTGGCCAAAAATTTCACCATTAATAGTATCCATGCAGTCGTAAGTAAGCGTGATAACTTTTGGAAACCTTACTGTATCGGGTCTATCTACGGTTACTTGCACGCAACCCCAATCTGATCCTGATTTTGTAGACGAAAAGTTGTTCGACTCAATTTCATCGGCAATTGCATCCGCATCTTGTTCCACCTTATCGCTTATTGCATCAACTGTTTCGTCGTCTTTTGCAGCAGCTACAGTGGCTGTTTGGGTTAAACTTGCAACATTGCTGTCGTCTTTTTGACAACTGCTAAAGCTAAATCCTAAAAGTAGGGCACCTGCCAGGAGTGAATAAAAAGATTGTGTTTTCATAAGCTTCAATTTTTATTAAAAAATTAATGGTTTCTAATTTTTGTTTCTGAAATCTTAGAATACAGTTTTTCAAAAAGGTTTAATGCACCTGCAAAAAAAATCATTATTTTAGATTTGATTGGTAGAATATTGATAAATACAGCCTCAAAGGCTTCTGAAATAAATCAGTATCTTTATCGGGAAATTTAAAATTGAATTTTTAGGATTCGTTTTTTATGCAAAAGGATGTATAAATGATTACCATCTGAAATTATGCCTGTTCAAAACCCTGTTAAAATTGCCGTCGCTCAACTGGATATAATTGCCGGTCATCCCGACGTAAATGCTGCGAAAATTATTTCGGAAATTCATAAATCCAAAGATCAGGGTGACGATATCATTATCTTTCCTGAACTGGCTATTCCTGGATATTTATTGGGAGATGAATGGGAGAATGCCTCTTTTGTAAAGGATTGCTTTTTGTTTAATAACGAAATTATTAATGCCACAACTGGTATTACCGCAATATGGGGAAATGTTGATATCGACGAAACCCTTAGAAGCGAAGATGGTCGTATTCGTAAGTACAATGCTGCTTTTATAGCATATGATGGCAATCTTTTAGAAAAAGGTTGTGTGCATAAAACCCTGTTGCCCAAGTATAGAGAGTTTGACGATCCCCGTCATTTCTATTCCGCCCGAAAGGAGGCTCAGGATTACGATTGGAGAATCGAAGCGCTTTTTAACCCGTTTAAGGTAAAAGTTTGGAAGGAAGAAATAAACGTTGGACTGATTCTTTGTGAGGATATGTGGAGTGACGATTATACCGTTAATCCGATTGCCGAGTTGCTCAAAAAGGATACCGACCTGATAGTAAATATTTCGTGTTCTCCCTGGACATGGCGAAAAAACAACAAACGACACTCTGTAGTTCGAAGCCGTGTAAAAGATCATCCGGTTTACTTTGTTTATGCTAATAATGTTGGGATTCAGAATAATGGTAAAAATATTTTTCTGTTCGATGGAAATTCAACAGTATATAATCCCGACGGCTCTTTGCACAAAGTAGCCAGCGATTACACCGAGGAAATTCTGCGTACCACCCTTTGGAATGGCCATAATCCTTCGGAACAAAGTCCGGAAGTTAGCAGAGCACAGGATAAAGAAGAAACCTATAATGGGTTGATATACGGGATTCGGAAATTTTTCTCGGTCTTTCCAAACCAGAAAGCGGTGTTAGGACTAAGCGGAGGAATTGACTCAGCATTAAGTGCAACATTGCTTGTTCATGCATTGGGTGCCGAAAATGTGTATGCCATTAATATGCCCAGCCGCTTTAACTCCGATACTACTAAAAATGCTGCCAGGTTGCTTGCGCAAAATCTGGGAATTCATTACACGTCCATCTCCATACAGCGCTCTTTTGAGGAAACAGTAAACGAAATAGAATCATCGGTATTTACCAGGTTGGATGGATCAAATCAGATAACAATGATACATTTGGCAGGTGTCAATAAAGAAAATATTCAGGCGCGCGACCGTGGTTCCCGTGTTTTGGCCGGAGTAGCTTCGGCATTAGGGGCAGTTTTTGTGAATAACGGAAACAAAACGGAAACAGCCTTTGGTTATGCTACATTATACGGCGATGTTAACGGCGCCCTGGCACCAATTGCCGATCTTTACAAAACAGAGGTTTACGAACTCGCCGCTTTTATAAATGCAAAACAGCCGGTGATTCCGCAAACTATATTTGATATTCCGGCATCAGCCGAACTTAGTGCCGACCAAAATGTAGACGAAGGCAAAGGCGACCCGATTTTTTATCCCTATCATGACAAGCTGGTACGGGCATTTGTGGAGTTCAGGATGGATCCCGAAGACATTCTGAAACTCTATGTAAATGGGAAGCTGGGAGAAACAATCCATTGCGAGCAGTTGCTTATTGACGATTACTTTAAAACCGCCAAACAGTTTATTGACGATTTGGAGCATAAATGGCGCTTGTTTAAAATTAATTATTTTAAGCGCATACAGGCTCCTCCTATAATTGCAGTTAGCAAACGGGCTTTTGGGTTCGACTTACGCGAATCACAAAACGGGGTGTATTATACCCGGAATTACCGGTATCTAAAGGCACAAATATTAAAATAAGAAAGCATCGTTACTCTAAACTTTCCAGTTTTCAAAACCTTGGAGAGTTTTCGCTGTTAAAATTTGCTCGCAGATTATTTTTATACCGGATAGAATCTTCATTGAGAAAAGCAATCTACCTCAAACTAAGCCATTCTATACAATATAACCTTTGCTCACTAATGGTATAAATTTGACTTAATTGGTTATGTATTCTGTTTTAACTAAATTTGTTAAGTAAAATATTTTTATATGATTAATTACAAGTCGATTATAAAACGAAATCCAAATAAACGTTTTGGAAAACCTTGTGTAAGAGAAACCAGAATTACTGTTTATGATGTTTTAGGTTGGCTGGCAGCTGGAATGACTTTTAGTGAGATAATTTTAGATTTTCCGGAATTGACAATCGATGATATTAGAGCTTGTTTGGCTTATGCAGCTGATAGGGAACATAAATTACAATACGCCTGATGAAATTGCTATTTGATCAAAATATTTCATTTCGAATTGTAAATAAACTTATTGATACTTATCCTGATTCCAAACATGTATCTCAAGTTGGATTAATGGATTGCGAAGACATTGATATATGGATGTTTGCACGTAATCAAGATTATGAAATTGTGACATATGATTCTGATTTTTATGATATAAGTTTAATTAATGGAATTCCTCCTAAAATAATCTGGATTAGGACTGGTAACTTGGTTACCGGGGAGATCGTCCAGTTATTAAAAATGAATAAGCAGGTAATTTTTGATTTTATAAATAATCCGGAATTCAAAGAATTAGTTTGCTTAGAGATAGAATAAAATCAAGTGGACAAGCTTGCAATTGAGTTTGATAGACTACTAACCTTTTAGTAAAACTGATTCAATAGATTTTGTTATCAATTTGATGAGACATTTGCTAGAATGGAATTTTTTGTGCAAAATAAACCTGTCGAAGTACAATCAGTTGTTAATTGGCTATACTTTTACAAGCCATTAAATTTGACATTAAGTGATCATAAAATCGTAAAATATGTATTTAATGGGAATAATTTAGGGAAAATAATAGAATGGTTGGAAAAAACTAATGCTAACGAGCAGTATTAATCCATTGCTAATTAGTTATGGTGACAAGTACCCATTAACATGTTTGTTTGGTTGAATGGAAAGTGATCACTAAATTTCTGTTTTTAAAACAGCTCATTATTATACTATTATGAAAGATTCAATCTTCCAAATTTTAATATCAAATCTTTGACTGAGCAATGGAATAATCCCGGAAACTCTTGGGTGCTAAATTAGAGAATTAACAGGCAATCAGAATTCCTTTTATAATCACTACCTTAGTTTGCAATAAATTACCGCTAACTATTTCCTTACAAAAATGAAAATAGCCATATTATCACCTATTGCCTGGCGGACACCGCCAGTTAAATACGGACCATGGGAACAAGTGGCTTCGGGTATTGCCGAGGGACTGATTGAAAAAGGTATTGATGTAACACTATTTGCAACCGGTAATTCGCTCACAAAAGGGAAATTGCAATATGTATCGGAAACGGCCTATGCCGAAAATACAGACATGGATCCTAAAGTGTGGGAATGTTTGCATATCAGTAATTTAATGGAACAGGCTGGCGATTTTGATTTGATACACAATAATTTTGATTTTCTGCCCCTTAGTTACTCGCGACTAATCAAAACCCCAATGGTAACGACCATTCACGGTTTTTCATCGCCCAAAATAATACCGGTTTATAAAAAATATAATGCCGATAATTTTTATGTGTCCATTAGCAATTCAGACCGCAGCTCTGAACTCGACTACATTGCAACAGTGTATAACGGTATAAATACCGATGAATTTACCTTTAACCCTGCTCCAAAAGATTACTTGTTGTTTTTTGGGAGGATTCATCCCGAAAAGGGCGCATACGAATCCATTCAAATCGCCAAAAAAGCGGGTCGCAAACTAATTATCTCCGGCTTAATTCAGGACCAGGAATATTTTGAGAATAAAGTAAAGCCTTTGATTAATAACGATGATATTGTGTATGTTGGTAACTCGGGGAAAATGGAAAGGGACAAATTATTGGGCGAAGCATTTGCACTTTTGCATCCAATAAGTTTTAACGAACCTTTTGGATTGAGCGTGGCAGAAGCAATGCTTTGCGGAACGCCGGTAATTGCATTTAACCGGGGTTCAATGCCTGAATTAATTGATGATACAAAAACAGGTTTCCTGGTAAATACAATTGACGAAGCCGCGACTGCCGTTAACAGCATAAAAACAATAGACAGGAATTATTGTCGTGTGTGGGCTGTTTCAAAATTCAGCCGTAAAAAAATGGTAGAAGGTTACCTGGAGGTGTATAACAGGATTTTAAACTTGAGGAAATGATATTTAGAGAAACGTATAATCGATATCTTTTTATCTTGCTTACTGATATTTTTAAAGGAATATTTCTTCTTAACGACTCCTCCTTAATAAAGAGATACTGTTAGAAATGTAAAAAACTTCTATGAACAAAGACCTGCCATTCCAAAACCATATACATCACCTAAAATCTCGTACCCAAAAGCATGCCAGTTACCCCGACCGGTTTTGGGTGCCAGATGAGATGGTAAGCTGGGATATTGATTTCCCGGAATATCGCCCGGTGAATTATACTTCGCCTAAAGTACTTGATCCATCCACCTCTTGGGCCGATCCTGCTGATGTTGCCAAAATACGATCCCGGTTTTCGAGTACTATTAAATTAAATGCTTCCGGCTTTCCATTAAACCCTATTGGAAGAACCGGGATATGCAGTCGCGGGGTGATTGGCAAATGGGGGCCAAACTTTGCTGCCGACGGATTGATTACTACCATAAATCCTCAGGGAAAAATTTTGGTTTTGGCGATTACCCGCAGCGATACCGGCGAATATGCTATCCCCGGTGGTATGGTCGATCCGGGAGAATCGCCCATTGCAACCCGTAACCGGGAATTGGAAGAGGAAATATCCTTGTCGGTTGATGATCTTAAAAACCCGGTTTTCGAAAACATTATTTATACCGGATATGGCGACGATCCGCGCAACACCGATAATGCCTGGATGGAAACCACCGTATTCCATTCGCACTTTAACTTCGAAGCTGCTTCTAACATGAAACCCAAGGCAGGTGACGATGCTGTTGATTTTAGTTGGCTGGAACTCTCAAATGGAAATATCTCAAAATTCTTTTCAAGCCATCCTTATTTTTTAATGCTTGCCCTGGAGAATTTAAAGAAGCACGGAATAAGTTAGTTGCCAAGGATATTTTTCTTATTTTAGCTTTTTTACAATAAGGTTCTATAACCATGCAATCCATCGATAATCCACAACTTCAGCTGGCTCACGATTTTGTTCAGTACACCAATGCCAATGTTTTCCTTACCGGGAAAGCCGGTACGGGCAAAACTACGTTCCTGAAAAATCTGCGGTATAATTCCATGAAACGCATGATTGTGGTTGCTCCAACCGGAGTTGCTGCCATAAATGCCGGCGGGGTTACCATTCATTCGTTTTTTCAGATGCCTTTCGGACCGATTATTCCAACGTCGCTGACAGGGCGAACGGATTACAGGGAAGATAGTAGTCAAAGCCCCATGAGCTTTCAGAAGTTTAGTCGCGATAAAATTAATATCATAAAAAGCCTCGATTTATTGGTGATTGACGAAATAAGCATGGTTCGGGCCGATTTACTCGATGGAATCGATGAGGTGTTACGTCGTTTCAAGAATCGGAATAAACCCTTTGGAGGAGTTCAGTTGTTGATGATTGGCGATCTTCAGCAGTTAGCGCCTGTAATTAAAGATGAGGAATGGAATATACTGCGAAAATACTACGACTCGGTTTTTTTCTTTAGCAGTCATGCCCTTCGGAAAACCAACCATGTTAACATTGAACTCAAACATATCTACCGTCAAAGCGACCAGGCTTTTATTAGTCTGCTTAATAAAGTTCGCGATAATAAACTCGATTCAGCCACTCTGGAGGAGCTTAATAAAAGGTATATTCCCAATTTCTCCCTCGATGCCGACGATGGCTATATTACCCTGACGACTCATAATTATCAGGCAAATTCCATTAATGATACCAAACTGGGAAAACTACCCGGTAATGCCAAAAAATTTTCGGCAACTGTTCAGGGCGAATTTCCTGAATATTCGTACCCCACAGAGATAGAGCTTACCCTCAAAAAGGGGGCTCAGGTAATGTTTGTAAAAAACGATATATCGCGCGAAAAGCTGTTTTATAACGGTAAAATTGGAGTAATCACTCGTCTGGATGATAGCGTTATTATGGTAAAATGCCAGGATGATGAAGAAGAAATTTCAGTAACTCCCATGGAATGGCATAACTGCCGATACTCCATCGACGAAGAGACGAAGGAAATTAAAGAAATTGTTTTAGGCACCTTTACGCAACACCCTTTAAAATTGGCGTGGGCAATAACCATTCATAAAAGTCAGGGTTTAACGTTCGAAAGGGCTATTATCGATGCCAACGCTGCTTTTGCACATGGGCAGGTATATGTGGCGCTGAGTCGTTGCAAAACTTTGGAAGGCTTGGTTTTAAGCTCCCAAATTTCAACGCAAAGTGTAAAAACCGACCATACAGTTTCGGCATTTAACCGGAATGTAGAAGAAAACCAGCCGGGTAACGAAGTGCTGAGTGAAATGCGACAAGCATATCAGCAACAATTGCTGCTGGAGTTGATTGATTTTGTGCCATTGGTTTACCGATTAAACTATGTGTTGAAGTTGGTTCAGGAACACCGGCAGAGCCTGCATATAAGTGTTGTAGATGCATTTGAGCGAATGAATACATCCATAAGCAATGAATTGATGAGTGTTTCGGGCAAGTTTAAGATTCAGCTCTACCAATTGTTTTCTGTTTCAGGGAACTTAGAGGAAAACGCAGCATTGCAGGATAGGGTAAAAAAAGCCTGTGCTTATTTCGAAGAAAAAACAGATGAACATGTTGGGCAGGTACTCCACGATTTATCTATTGATATTGACAATAAAACTATTCGTAAATCGATTTTGGATGCAGTGGGCCGCTTAAAAGAAGAATGCGCAATTAAACTTTCTTCGTTCCAGGTATGTAAGGATGGGTTTACGGTTTCGAAATTTTTGGAAACCCGCGCTAAAGCCGCAATTGAAACTCCTGAACTGAAAAGCAGTGTTAAAAAGAAGGAAAGCGTTTCTACATCAGGGCACAGTCACCCCAAGCTTTACGCCAGTTTAAGAGCGTGGCGCGACTCCCTGGCCAAAGAACTGAATCTGCCGGTTTATATGATCTTGCCCACAAAAACCATGGTCGACCTGGAAACCTACCTCCCTGTTTCATCCAAAGAACTAGGTGAAATTAAAGGATTTGGCAAGAAAAAGGTAAAACAGTTTGGTGTCAAAATTCTTGAAATTATTAAGGAGTATCGATTGGAGCAAAAAATGGAGGTGCCAGCCGGTGTGTTTCATGAGGAGCAGTTGGAAATGGAGGAAGAACCCAAACCTGAAAAAATACAATCGAAACAGGAGAGCTTAAATCAGTTTAATTCCGGGAAAAGCATTGCTGAAATTGCTTTAAGCCGGGATATGGCCGAAACTACTATTGAAGGCCATTTGTCTTATTATGTTGCCATAGGGGAATTAGATGCTTCTGAGATTGTTTCTCCCGAAAAAATAGAGAAAATCTCCCAATACTTTCTGGCTACTGAAAGTAAATTACTCGGACCAGCCAAAGCTGCATTGGGCGATGATTTTTCTTATGGTGAACTGCGAATTGTTTTGAAGCATTTGGAGTTTAAAGGATTGATTGGAATTAACTAAAAGTAGCGCTTAGACTGGATTGAAATATTTTTGTTTTGAGAATGCTATAACGCGGAGGTTCACAAAGATGCCGCAAAGGTTCGCAGAGTAAGAATTCCAGATTCTCTCTGTGGCTCTCCGTGCTTTCCTCTGTGAATCTCCGTGTAACTATTTTATTGATTTTTTTCTTAAGGCCTGAGTGAAATCAATTAGTATATTTTTTTTTACTAAAGCTCATAAGACTTTGTAGTCGCGCTTAAGCTGTATTGAAATGTTTTTAATTTGAGGTTGCTATAACGCAGAGGTTCGCAAAGATGCCGCCAAGGTTCGCAGAGAAGGAATTCCATATTCTCTCTGTGGCTCTCCGTGCTTTCCTCTGTGAATCTCTGTGTAACTATTTTATTAATTTAATTTCTTAAGGCCTGAGTGAAATCAATTAGTATATTTTTTTTACTAAAGCTCATAAGACTTTGTAGTCGCGCTTAAGCTGTATTGAAATGTTTTTAATTTGAGGTTTCTATAACGCAGAGGTACGCAAAGATGCCGCAAAGATTCACAAAGTAATAATCTGCCATTTTCTCTGTGGCTCTCCGTGCTTTCCTCTGTGAATCTCCGTGTAACTATATTTTTAATTTTATTTCTTAAGGCCTGAATGTAATCAATTGGTATATATTTTTTTACTAAATCTCATAAGACCTTATAGCAGCACTTAAGCTGAATTGAAATATTTATAATTTGAGAGTGCTATAACGCAGAGGTTCGCAGAGATGCCGCAAAGATTCGCAGAGAAAGAATTCTATATTTTCTCTGTGACTCTCCGTGCATTCCTCTGTGAATCTCTGTGTAACTATTTTATTAATTTTTTTCTTAAGGTCTGAATGTAATCAATTGGTATATATTTTTTACTAAAGCTCATAAGATTTTATAGTCGCGCTTAGGCTGGATTGAAATGTTTTTAATTTGAGAGTGCTATAACGCCGAGGTTCGCAAAGATGCCGCAAAGGTTCGCAGAGAAGAAATTCCATATTCTCTCAGTTGCTCTCCGTGCTTTCCTCTGTGAATCTCTGTGTAACTATATTTTAATGTTATTTCTTAAAGGCAGGGTATGAGCCTTTGGCATTTCTTTGCAACCATTTGTTACTCATAACTTGCAACCTGTATTTATTAACTCAAATCTCAAAACTCACATCTCACATCTCGTAACACTTAACCCGCAACAGTCTGAACTATGATTTATATGATTCCACGAAGACTTTAATTTTCCGCTGTAACTCGCAACCTGTAACCCGCAACCTGTATTTATAAACCTGCAACCATTTGCAACCCGCAACCCGCTCCACGATAGTCCCGATAGCTATCGCGGATCGGGATCGTAACCCGCATCTCTTTCTTCTAATCCTCGTATTGCATCGTTATTTTCGATCCGAATTTTTTATCGGCCAGTTTAGTGGCTTCGGTAATAACACTTTTCTTTCCTCCATTTTCAATAAACTGAATGGCTGCCCTTATTTTTGGTGCCATTGAGCCTTCACTAAAAACGCCGGCATCCAAATGCTTTTGAGCATCATTCCGATCTAAAAATTCGAGAATTTGTTGATTTGGCTGTTTATAGTTGAGGTAGATATAGGGTACATCCGTGAGAATATAAAACTCATCAGCTCCAATATGCGACGCAAGCATCGACGAAGCCAAATCCTTATCAATTACCGCTTCCGCAGGTCGTACGTTTCCCACATCGTCAATATATACCGGGATTCCACCACCCCCCGAGGCAATAACAATGGTTCCATGCCGTGCCATGGTTTCTATTACTTTTTCATTCATTATTCCAATAGGTTTAGGTGAAGGTACCACTCTGCGCCAACCTCCCTGAGTTTTCACTTCTTCTTTAAAAATCCATCCTTTCTTTTCGGTAAGCTCGTTTTTTTGCGTTTCGTCATAAATCATTCCCACCCGTTTAGCTGGATTTTTAAATGCTGGGTCGTTAATATCCACCTCTACCATTGTAACAAGGGTAACTACCTCGTGGGGGAGGTTGTGTTTGTGCAATACCATGTGCATCATGCGCTCAATCATGTAACCGATGCTTCCCTGCGATAGGGCTACACAAACATCCAATGGCATTTGGGGAAGGTGGTAAACCGTTTCGCCGGCATCGTTTTGCATCAGGATATTCCCAACCTGAGGCCCATTGCCGTGTGTAATGACAATATTATATCCCTGTTTTAAAAGAAATACGAGATTCTCAAGAGTGTCCAGCGTATTCTGTTCCTGTTCGTCGATGGTTCCTGCCTGGTTGTCCCTCAGCAGGGCATTTCCTCCTAGTGCTATAACGGCTAATTTTTCCATACTAAACCTTTTGCTTCCCTAAAAAAAAGAATACACCCTGTTTGGCGGATTATTCTTTTTTCGAAGAACTATTTATTGCTAATTTAAAAGAAGTTAGAATTGTTTTTACTGTTAAAAGTCATTGGTTGTTTCCTAACATGAATATATTATTATAAAAATAGTTGTATTACTATAAAAATAGTCATACATTTGTTTTATGGAAAGTAAAGAACTAACAAAAGCAGAAGAACAAGTAATGCAATACCTTTGGGCGGTAAAAAAGGGGTTTCTGAAAGATATTGTCGACCAGTTCCCGGTTCCGAAACCTGCATATACAACTGTTTCTACAGTTATAAGGGTTTTAGTAAAAAAGGAGTTTATTGGTTACACTACCTATGGGAAAATTCACGAATACTATCCATTGATTTCCAAAAGCGATTATTTTCAGAACCATGTTAAATTATTAATTAATAATTTCTTTAACGGTTCTGCCCCTGAGTTTGCTTCATTTTTTGCAAACGAACAATTGAATTTGTCGGAATTGGAGGAAATCCAAAAAATGATTGAAGAAAAGATAAAGGATATTAAATCGAACAAGTAGAATTATGAATGTTTATTGGTTATACATGCTTAAGGTAAGCGTGTGCATCGGCATATTTTATTTATTTTACACATTAGCGTTGCGAAAATGTACTTTTTTTGCAATTAATAGATTTTATCTGGTTTTAGGACTTCTGCTATCATTCATTTTACCAGTTCTTACATTTTCATTTTTTGAAGTTCAGTCGAGCATCGTTTTTACGAAAATTATTGATTCTGCTTTGATTGAGCCGGAGTACGATTTTTTTAAAACTCAATATTTATCGAATGGTATAAACTCTGTAAATTATCCATTAATGATGTCGGCCGTTTATTTCTCCGGCATAACAATTTTGTTCTTTAAGCTTTTATTTTCCATTGTCAGAACTATTCGGATTACGGATACTTCTGAAACCTTCAGGTTTGGCAATGCAAAGGTAATTAAAACAGATGGTGCTATACCTTTTTCGTTTTTCAACCTTGTTTTTTTGCCGAAGCACGAAAGCAATCCGTTGATAATTAATCATGAATTGGCCCATGTGCGTCAATTTCATTGGTTCGATCTGGTTTTAACCGAGATTGCTTGTGTGTTACTGTGGTTTAATCCTTTTGTTGTTCTTTACAAACGTTCGCTTAAACTTCAACACGAATATCTGGCTGATTTAAGTGTAATTAAGGATAATTCTAAAATTGAAGATTATCTGGTAATTATGCTGCAGCGGATAAAAACTGAGAGTGGCAGCGGACTGGTGAGCCATTTTTATTGTAAAACATTTAAAAAGCGTATTATTATGATCACTAAAAATAAAACATCGGTTAAATATTTAGGAATCTACCTGTTGGTGATTCCAATCGTTTGCATGTTATTGTTTGCCTTTACAAGCAATTATAAACCTGCTTTTATTCCCAACACTAACCAAATTGTGTCTGAAGATGAGTACGTTCCTTCTATTTACCCCGTAAATGCGAAAAAAATAACTATGACTAATGGTTATGGAGAGCGGATGAATCCCATTTCGAAGAAGAAGGATTTTCATTACGGAATTGATTTTGCCTTATCGAAGGGCGAAAAGGTAATGGCCACAGCGAATGGGGTTGTAGTGGAAGCAAAATTTGATTCGGAACAGAAAAAAGGAAATTTCGTGATAGTAAAGCATAACGAAGAGTTTTCAACTTTTTATTCTCACTTAAATAGTATTTCGGTAAAAGTGGGAGATACACTAAAAAAGGGTCAATTTATTGGGGAAGTTGGAAGTACTGGTGTTTCAACAGCTCCTCACTTGCATTACGAAGTCATTAAAAATGAAAAGCGAGTAAATCCAAAGGATTACTTGCCCAAATAAATAGTTTAGGGGTAATAGGAAGATTTAAGCCTTAGCTAGCTATACTTCTACCTGCCCAGGTAATAAAAACCTTAAATACGAAGGTTTTTAATCTGCTTAACAATAGGATATTTTGCTTTGCGAACCTCTGCGATTCTTTGCGTGACTCTGTGGAGTAACTTAAAAACTATTCCGCAAAGGTTGCGCAAAGATTTTTTCTTACTACTAATTACTCGCGACTTACGACTGCTATTCTAATCTCGAAAGCATATCAATCGCTTGCTTTACCGATTTTATATTTTCAACAACCATCGATAGTTTGTCTTTGGCTTCTTTCATCTGAAAAGTCCGTGGATTCTTCTGGATATAGCGAATTAGTTTGTCGAAAATCTCTGATTGATAAAATTTCGATTCCTGGTTTGAAATAAAGTATACCAGCATTTTGTTGCCTTTAAGAATGATTTTTTCGATTCCAAGCATTTCGGCCTGCCACCTTAAACGCACCTCATCGAGCAATTCTTTCGATGCTTTTGGCAGGGCTCCAAAACGGTCGATGACCATTTTCTCAAATTCGGCCAGTTTTTCGTTATTGTCAATATTGTCGAGTTCCCGGTACAATCGCATTCGCTCGGTAATATTCGAGATATACGAATCGGGGAAAAGCAATTCCATATCGGTGTCAATTTGTGTATCGGTAACAAAATGACTGTTTTGCTGGTGTTTCGCTTGCTCATCTTCCTGCGAGAAAAATTCTTTGAATTCGGTTTCTCTTAGTTCCAGCATAGCTTCGGCCAGGATTCGCTGGTAAGTTTCGTAACCAATGTCGGAGATAAAACCGCTTTGTTCTGCACCCAAAAGATTTCCTGCCCCGCGGATATCCAAATCCTGCATGGCAATATTAAAACCGCTTCCCAGGTCGGTAAAATCTTCAATGGCCTTTAACCGGCGTCGTGCCTCGGGTGTTAACACCTGCACCGGTGGCGCCAGCAGGTAACAAAATGCTTTTTTATTGGATCGCCCAACGCGTCCCCGCAACTGGTGGAGATCGCTCAGGCCAAACATATTGGCATTGTTAATAATGATGGTATTGGCATTTGGTATGTCGAGCCCCGATTCTACAATGGTGGTCGAAATTAATACATCAAAATCGCCGTTGATAAAATCGAGCATTATTTGTTCCAGCTTTTCACCTTCCAACTGGCCATGCGCCGATATTGTTTTTACCCCGGGACAAAGCTTATTGATCATTATTTCGATGGATACAAGGCTGTCGACCCGGTTATGGATAAAGAAAACCTGCCCGTTGCGCGACATTTCATAATCAATGGCTTCCTTAATAGTTTCTTCATTAAACGTATGAAGTTCAGTATGGATAGGATGACGGTTTGGGGGAGGAGTATTGATAATAGAAAGATCGCGCGCACCCATAAGCGAAAACTGAAGTGTTCGGGGTATGGGTGTTGCGGTTAAGGTAAGGGTGTCGACATTCACTTTCAAATGTTTCAGTTTCTCCTTAACGCTTACGCCAAATTTCTGCTCCTCGTCCACAATCAATAAGCCCAGATCTTTAAATTTTATGTCTTTCCCTACTAATTTATGGGTGCCGATTAATATGTCTATTTCACCGGTTTCGAGCTTTTCAAGTACTTCTTTTTGCTGCTTGGGGGGTTTAAGCCGCGAAATATAATCTACTTTGCAGGGGAAATTCTCTAGTCGGTCCTTAAATGTATTGTAATGTTGCAGAGCCAAAATGGTTGTAGGTACTAAAACTGCGACTTGTTTGCTATCGGCAACCGCTTTAAAAGCGGCGCGAATGGCGATTTCGGTTTTTCCAAATCCCACATCGCCGCAAACCAGATGATCCATAGGGTAGGGGGCTTCCATGCTGTTTTTTACTGAGCGGGTAGCTTTTTCCTGATCGGGAGTATCTTCGTAAATAAACGAAGCTTCCAGTTCTTCCTGCATATATGTGTCGGGCGAATACCGAAAGCCTTCCTCTCCTTTGCGTTTGGCATATAAGTCAATTAGCTCACGAGCTATGTCCTTCATTTTTTTTTTAGTACTCTGCTTCAGGTTTTGCCAGGCTGGGGTTCCCAACTTGTAAATCCGGGGAGTCTCTCCTTCTTTCCCTTTATATTTGGAAATTTTGTGAAGGTTGTGAATACTAACAAAAATGACATCATTGTCTTTGTATACCAAGGTGATTTTTTCCTGGATCTTCCCGTTTTCCTCAATTTTTTGAAGTCCGCCAAATACGCCAATACCATGATCGATATGTACTACATAATCTCCGGGGTTCAAGCCGCGGATTTCGTTGATGGTAATTGCTTCGCTTTTCGCAAAGTGGTGGCGGATGTTATACTTATGGTACCGCTCAAATATTTGATGATCGGTATAAATACAAATGTTGAGGTCGTTATCAACAAAACCTTCGTGCAAGGCGGTTTCAACCGGAATAAAAGTCACCGGTTCGGCCATTCCTGCAAAAATATCCTTCAACCGCTGAATCTGACGAGGATTATCGCTTAAAATAAAGTTGACGAATTTGTTACTCTGGTTCTCTACCAGATTTTGGGCAAGTAACTCAAAATTCTTTTTAAATGCAGGTTGAGGTATGGTTCGGAAATTTACAACTTGTTTAGTGGAGAAGGAGTAACTTTGCCCAATTTCAACCTGTTGAAATGGCTCAATTAGTATTTTAAGCTCTTCGGCAGAGTTTATTACAGCCTCTTTCAAGACTTTCTCTTCTCCCTGAAAGGTTAAGATTTTTCCGGGGATTGCAGGGTATGCCTTCTCAATCTCAGAATAAATCAGTGGTAAATCTTTGGTCCATAACGATGTATCCTTCGGCAGAAGGTTCAATATATTGGTATTATTCCCTCCGCTTAGCATGTAGCCAATGTTTGGAACAATAGAGATCTGTTGCAGTTTCTCCTTCGAAAGTTGGGTGTCGGCTTCAAATGTGCGGATCGATTCAACTTCTTCCCCAAAAAAATCGACGCGATAGGGGAGGTTGTTCGAGAAGGAAAAAATGTCAACAATACTACCCCTTACAGAAAACTGACCGGGTTCATATACAAAATCGGACTCTTCGAATTTATACTCATACAATACTTCGCGAATAAAACTGATAGAGATTTTTTCTCCTACCAAAAGATCCAGGGTGTTATTATTCAGGTTTTCTATGGTCGCCACTTTCTCAATCAGTCCTTCGGGGTATGTTATAATTGCCAGGGCGTTATCTGATTTATCTTCTTTTTGAAGCCTGTTTAAAAGCCGGGTGCGTAAAATTATTCCTGCTTCATCGGTTTCCTGGTGTGCAATAGTTCGTTTGTACGACGAAGGGAAAAAAAGTATTTGCTCTTCGTTAAGAACATTAGCCAGGTCGTTGTATAAGTATGCCGCCTCCTCTTTGTCGGGTACCAGAAAAAGATGGGTATTTTTATTGTGGGCAAGAACAGTTGCAGCAAAAAGGGCAGTGGCCGAACCGTTTAATCCTTTTAAGTGAATCGACTTTTCCTTATTGTTGGAATAATCCTGAAACAGTTTAAAATTGGGATGTTTAAAATATATCGATTTTAATTCTGGCTTGTCCATTTAAAAAAATATGAAGATGCAAATTTAACTTAATGTTGCTTTGCTTATTAACATTTTTCGTATTTATTATAAAAACAAGATTGTAATGATTTGGAACATTTTGTCTTTGTAAAAAATTTTGAGGGATTTATCTTTTTTTTTAACTAACTTCTGATTTAAAGTTAATAGGCTGAATGTTTATGAGTAATCCAATTTTCTCGGACGAAATTTTATTTGCTTCGATGTTTGATTCGCCTTCCATTTATATGTGGATAAAGGATACCAATAACAATTTTGTTAAAGTTAATGAACAGGCAGCTACTCTTGAAGGGAGAAGCAGGGAAGAGATGGAAGGGAAATCGTGTTTTGAGTTATATCCGAAAGAAATGGCGTATAGATTCTGGCTCGAAGATCAGGAAGTGATCCAAACAGGGCAGCCAAAACATACGTATCACGAATTAATTATTGATACTAATTATTTTGGGAAACAATCCTTCCAGGTTGTAAAGCTTCCAATAAAATCTGAAAATAACGAAGTTACAGGAGTGCTTATATATAGTGCAGATATTTCTGAACAAAAAAAAGCGGAACAAAGTTTTCAGCGCAAATTAGAGGAGTTTCAACTTGTTTTTGAAAATAGCAGCGATGCCTTAATTTGGGCCGATATAACTACTGGTATTCTGGTCAATTGCAACCGCCGCGCTGAATTGATGCTCGAGATGGACCGAAGCCGAATTATTGGAATGCACCAGTCTTTACTTCACCCCCCTGATAAGTTAGCGGAATATATGTTGAAATTTCAGGAGGGGATAAAAAACAATAATTCCTTAGGAATACCTGCCGAAGTAGTTAGTTCTTCCGGAAAGCATATTCATGTTATGATTACCACTACCCTGGTTGATTTAGGAGATCGGAAGATTATTCAGGGTACTTTTCACAATATTTCCGAACGGATAAAATTTGAAGAAGAACTCAAAAATTCAGAAGAAAAAAACAAGGCTCTCATAAATGCTATTCCCGATCTAATGTTTGTATTTAATTCGAAGGGGATATGTGTTGAATATTATGAAGCGCTCAATTCTGACTTGTTTGCCCTTCCGGAATTATTTCTGAATAAAAATATTGTGGAATTTTTACCCGAAGAGGTTGCCAGTATAGCCTTAGATGCCATTAAAGAGTGCCTTTCTGCCGGAAAGTTACAGCAGTTTGAATATTACCTGAATATTGGTCAGGAGAAAAAGAGTTGCGATGCAAGGATTGTAAAATTGAATAAAGATCGGGTTTTTGCACTTATTCGAGATATTACGGAACGCAAAAAAGCGGAATCGGATTTGAAAGAGTCCAGAAAGATGATGCAATTGGTTTTAAACGCTATTCCCGTCAGAGTTTTCTGGAAGGATCGTAATTCAGTATACTTAGGCAGCAATTACCTTCATGCTCAGGACAACGGATTTAATGACTCCGCTGATATGATTGGTAAAACAGATCTTCAAATAGGATTCTCGAAAGAAGAGGCTCTTTCTTTCGTTACAGATGACAGACAGGTTATGGAATCAGGTATTCCCAAGCTCCATTACGAGGAAAAATTAACTACTCCCGGCGGAATCACCTGGATTAACACGAGCAAGGTTCCCTTATATGATGAGAATAGCGAAGTGGTAGGTGTGTTAGGTACATATGAAGATATTACTGAGCGAAAATTGTCTGAAGCAGCATTAAAGGAAAGTGAAGTAAAATACCGGCTGATGGCTGAAAACATGAAAGACGTGATATGGCAGATGTCTCCTGAAATGATATTTACATACATTAGCCCATCTTATGAACTATTAACCGGTTTTAAGCCCGAAGAAGTTATTGGGAAATCAATTTGGTCGGTAATTACAGAGGAATCAGCGAAAACACTTCGTAAATTATTACAAAAGAGACAAGAAGGGAAACTTTCAAGTAAACAGTTGACCAGTCTTTCATTTGAAACTTCTCAAATTACTAAAAAGGGGAAAATGATTTGGATTGAAATAGTGTCAAATCCAATTTTCGATGATCAGGGCAAGATGGTATATTTTCAGGGGGTTAGTCGTGATATCACACAACGTAAAATTGCGGAAGAAGCTTTAAAAGAGAGCGAAGAGAGATTAAGGGCGGTAGTTTCTAATACTCCTCTGGTATTGTTTCAGGTAGATGAAAATTTAGTTTTTAGGATTTCGGAAGGCAAAGGGTTGGAAAAACTTGGGCTTAAACCGGGTCAGGTAGTGGGGATGTCGGTAAAGGAAGTTTACCACGATTACCCTCAGGTTATTAACAATGTTATGAGGGCACTTAACGGTTCCATTGAAAAAGGGGTACTTTGTGTGAACGATCTCGTTTTCGAAACCCAATATCGACCTATTTGGGATGCGAATGGCACAATAACAAGTATTATCGGAACTGCCCTCGATATTACTGAACAAAAAAATGCAGAAAACGCTCTTTTGGAGAGTGAAAAGCGTTTCAGAACTTTGTTTGAGGTGATGTCCGAAGGTGTAGCATTGCATAATTTAGTGTATGATGATTCGGGTAAGCCGGTAAATTATAAGATACTCGAGGTAAATCCTTCATTTGCAAAGCAAACAGGTTTAAATCAGGGAGAGATACGTGATAAGCTGGCAACTGAACTATATCGTTCTGATTTTCCTCCATTCCTCGAAGAATATTCCAAAGTTGCACTCACTGGGGAAGCATATTCCTATGAAACTTATTTTGAATTATTAGACCGATATTTGAAAATTTCAGTTGTTTCTCCTGAAAAAGGCCGTTTTGCTAAAGTTTTTGAAGATATTTCTTCTCAAAAACGCCGTGAAAAAGAACTTCGTGATAAAAATGCCGAATTGGAAAGTTTTAACTATACAGTTTCGCACGACTTAAAAAGCCCTTTAGTTACCATTAAAGGATTTGTTGGAATGTTGGAACAAGATTTAGTTCAAGAAAATAAAGAAAGCATAAAGGACGATATTCTACGAATTAAAATGGCCACGGATAAAATGACCAGTTTATTAAACGATTTGCTCGAATTGTCGCGTATTGGCCGTATAATCAACAAGCCTGAAAAGGTTCCCATGCTTAACATTATTACCGAAACCTGTGAACTTTTAGCCGGAGCAATTAGCAACCGGAATGTTAAGTTGAAAATTTCCAAATCTTTTCCCGACGTTTTAGTCGATAGGCAGCGAATAGGGCAAGTATGGCAAAATCTGATGGAGAATGCGATTAAATTTATGGGGGATCAAAAAGCTCCGGTAATACATATCAGTTATTTCAAAGAGGGAGATAAATATATTTTTACAATTTCGGACAACGGAATTGGTATTGAGAAGCAGTATCAGGGAACAATTTTTGGCCTTTTTAATAAGCTTGATAATAAAACCGAAGGGACAGGAATCGGCTTAGCCTTGGTAAAGCGAATAGTAGAAGTTCATGGTGGCGAGGTTTGGGTTGATTCTAATGGGAAAGGATTGGGAACTACGATTAGTTTTTCAATTCCTATAAAATTGTTTAAGAGTTAGCTATATTTTTTGTTAAAAAATAAGTACTATTAAGGGATAAAAAAATGGAAAAAATGAGTGGCGATCCAATTACAATTCTGTTGGTAGAAGATAATCCAGATCATGCAACACTGGTTATTCGCAGCCTTAAAAATTTTCTTGTTGCCAACCATATAATTCATGCCGAAGACGGAGAAGAGGCATTGAACTATCTAAATAAAATTGGAAATGGCACAAAGAGGCCACATTTGGTTTTATTGGATTTAAGGCTTCCTAAAATTGATGGATTGGAAGTTCTCAGGCAAATAAAAACGAATAAGGATTTAGTTGATATACCGGTAGTTGTTCTAACTACATCCGATGCAGAAACCGATATGGCGAGGGCCTATGAATATCATGCTAATAGTTATTTGGTTAAACCTGTCGACTTCTCAAAGTTTACTGAATTGATGAATGCACTTGGTTTTTACTGGATTTGCTGGAATAAGAATCCCTTTAGCTGTCAATAATCTGATGAGTAAAGCGTATCCGTGATAGTCACTATTCGCGGCAGCTATCGCGGATACGGTGCATGAATTGGCCTCAGCCACCAGCATAATTGTATATAGAGGTAAAACCATCCACCGAACTTAAATAAACCTACACTTTTTTTAGAAATGTATCCGGTACATAATATTGGGAATCATATTTAACTGACGGTAATAATCAACTTTTCCGGTGTATTCATTATAGTATTCCCATGTTCGGGCTTGGGCATTGGTAATATTCATCACATCAATAATAAACTCGTGTGAAGTTTTGGGGCGGTTCATGCGGTAAGTGCACGAAAAATTTAGTTGCGCAATATCATCAAGTTTCTTCTCCCAGGCTTGGGAGTAGTCGTATACAGATGTTCCTTTTGCTTTCGAAGCATCCAAATCAATGGGCAAATACCTTCGGCCTCCATTGTAAAACAACTTGATATTTACACCAATGGTATTGCCTTTGTCCCGTTTCCCTAATTTAAATTCTTTTCCCGTCAGGAAGTTTACAGCGTAATTACCATTGTATTTGGTATTACGGGTTATTCCGTCTTTTGCTTTGTATTTTGATTCGTATAATGACCCTGTGAGCATAAAATAGAAATTTCCGGCAAAGTAGCGTTCCAGCGTATATTCCAATCCATAATTATAACCGGTACCCGAGTTTACCAAAGCTTTGTTAATGTATCCTTCGTCGCTGTTTAACAATGTGAAACTGCTGGTGTCGATGTTCTCCACCGGAATATTATAGAGGTCCTGATAATAAAAATCGAGCTTGGAGTTAAGATTTTTTGAAATCCGGTATTCGTATCCCAGCACATAATGGCGGGCTTTTGATAAACCCAGTCGGGTATTGGGAGTGATGCTTTCGCCATTTGGCAAGTTAATTTGGGTAAAGTACGAAACAATACTTTCCGTTTTGCTATGCATGCCAAAGCCAAGGTTTAATGCATGTTTTGGTGCAAGTTGCCAGCGCATGGCCAACCGTGGTTCAATCGAGAATTCGTTGTTGAGCGAGAAAAGCGTCCCATGTAATCCACTTACAAAAGTAATGTCGTCGTTCAAACGGAATTTCCAGCTAACATAGCTTTGAAAGTCACGGGCGCTTTTATTCATATCAATACCGTTGGCGAAGCGGTTGAGGTCTTCGTCGAAATACGTTTCGTACATATCGTAAAAATGGGTAGTGCTTTTTAGCCCAGCCACCAACCGGTGGCGGGCATTTAGTTTGGAGCTGACCATAACTGCACCACGCAGGCTGCTCTTTTCCCAATGGCCTTTCCCGTCAAAATTAAAATTATCCAATGAGTCGATTTTCTCCGACGAATAATTGCTTCCGTTGTTTGATGCTGAAAAGGTTGTTTTTATAAACGTATTTTGCGATAGGGGAAGTGTATGATTTAGTCCAACCACTCCCAACTGAGAATCGAAATTTCCTTTTTCAACCACTTTCTCGCTTCCTTCCCCCTCCGTTTCGGAATTCATAATGTTGCTCATTCCGCCTAACCCAAATACCGAAAGGGTGCCCATTCGTTTGGTGGGGAGGATTACCTTAAAAGCAGCATCCTGGTATTTTGGCACGCCATCAAAATCAACCAGTCCAACCTGATTGAGAAGCGACAGGGATGAGTACCGGTAGTTAACAAGGTACGACCCGGCATAGTTTTGCTTAATAGGCCCTTCTAAAGTCAGATCTGTTCCTAAAACCCCTATACCAATAGACTGCTCGTGCTTTTCGTTATTTCCCGATCGCATCCGCATATCGAAAACTCCTGAAAGGGCATCTCCATATTCCGGGGCAAAGGCACCGGTATAAAAATCGGAATTTGTTAGAAGTTCGCTGTTTAGAGCATTTATAGGGCCTCCGGTAGCGCCTTCGTTGGCAAAGTGATTCGGGTTGGGAATTTCGATTCCTTCCAAACGCCAAAGAATGCCTTTGGGAGAATTTCCTCGAACCACAATATCGTTATTTCCGCTCGGGTCGCTTGTTACCCCGGCGTATGACGATACCATCCGCGACGGATCCTGCACTGCTCCCGCAAAGCGTTTGGTTTCTTCTACCGAAAAGGAACGCGAACTAATAATAGCCATTTCGTTTTGCACATCGCCTTTATTTTTTTGGGCCATTACTACCACTTCTTCCATTTTTATGACCGATTCCTTCGCTTCGAGGCTTAAAACTACTTCTTTGCCCGAACTAATCAGAATGTTTGGGATTGTCTTTTCTTCGTATCCCAGGTAACGAATTTGTAAATCAATTCTCCCTACCGGGATGTTTTCGAACCGAAACTCCCCTTCGGCATTGGTAGTTGTTCCTTTCAGAGGATTCGTTCCCGGAATAAGAATATTTGCGCCGATTAATGGGAATTTTCCATCTTCATCGATAAGGGTTCCCCGGATGGTTTGGGTTATCGCTTGGGAGTATGTAGCTATGCTGTTAATAATGAGCCATGCGAAAAGAAAAAAATGGGGGATTATAAGAGTTAATTTTTTCATATAGGTTTGATTAATATGATTAAAAGGAAAATTTAGAAAGATGAGTGGTTAAAAAAACCGTAATCCTATTTTTAGCCCCACCCAGCTTTTTAGGTTAAAATGACTGTAATTCTGGTTTGTGAGCGAGTAGGGGGCAATATCCGAAAATTGATTGCTGTAATTCGATTGATACGTATCGGTTACCAGGATATTATAGGTTACACCAAATGAAAAGGAGGTTTTGGCATATAACTTCCTGTCAAAGCCTAAATACGCTTTGTATAAATGGTTATTATAGAAATGATGGCTTTTAACCAAATGCTGAAACGAAAAATCAAAATCGATAGCGGTGTTTTTCGAAATCATCTGTGAGGTTCCTATCCCACCTCCATACGACCATAAGGGATTTATGAGAGTATTGGGCTTTATGCCGGCGCTTAAAATTGTGTAAAATGACCGAACTCCGGAACGAAAGGATATGTTTGCAGGTAGCAACTCATCGGCCGATAACTCGAGCTTATGGTAACCGTTTTTAATAAAACTGAATACTCCGATAGGAACGCCCTTACACGAATCGGCCAAATTGATGACTCCAATTTGAACCCCTTTAAAATAGGGTGTTCTGTTTATTAAACCCGATATTTGGCTACCCGAAGGGGTTTCTGACAGATTCACCAATCCGGCTAGTTGTATTCCGGTGTTTTGTTTGGCACGATTTACCAATCCTGCTATCTGAATACCTGATTTTTCACCGGAATTATTTACCAAACCTCCTATTTGAGAGCAGTTGCCACCGGGAGCCTGATTTACAAGTCCTGCGATTTGCAAACCCGATGCATAACTTGTGAGGTTTACCAGTCCTGCAATTTGAGTCCCGGTAACTTTATTTGCGATGTTATAAATACCGGCGCATTGCATACCCGTTGCAGATCCCATAACGGTATTGCCTATTC
Organism: Bacteroidota bacterium; assembly: GCA_020048915.1. Classification (GTDB taxonomy): domain Bacteria; phylum Bacteroidota; class Bacteroidia; order Bacteroidales; family JAAUTT01; genus JAAUTT01. The sequence continues at coordinate 24,417 of JAIFLU010000018.1, forward strand.
CTGCAATCTGACAGGCACTTACATCGTACCGGTCGATATTTATCAAACCACCAATTTCACAACCGCTTGTGCCGCCATTATATCCAGCCAGAATGTTAAGCGAAAAATTATTGATAAACTCTCCCGATTGCGCTCCATTGGTTCCAAAAAAAGGAATAAACGAAACCTGAAAGGGGCGGGGAGAGATATCAATGGGATGGGTTGTTACCTGTATACTATCGCCTGAAAGGGCGATCACCGGTGATATCCGGAATAAATGGAGGAAAATTATTAAAGCTGCAAACAGTGAGAATTCAAACTTTTTCATACGACTATTTTTAAAATTATAGCCTTATGACAGCTTGATGTTTTTCGACCCCTATTCGGAGAATAAATTTTTTTGAACTCTAGTCAAACTTTCTAAGTTTTTAAAACTTGGAAAGTTTTTTAATACAAAAGGTGATTTTTAGAAAAACCTCAAAGCAACCTTTCCCCCTATCCAAGATTTTAGGTTATGGCCATTGGGATAGGTTTTCTCCCACAGGGTATAAGCGGGGATATGGGCGTTTATTTCGGGGTAATTTGTATTGTAGGTATCCGATAGCAATACATTTAACGTAACGCCAAATGCCAGACTAATTTTAGGGGAAATCTTCCGGTCGATACCGCTGTAAAGTCGGTACAAATGGTTTGTGGCGCTAAAGTTTTGGTTAATAAAAACTTCGTGATTGGTAAAATCGATATCCACCAGTGTTTTGGGCCAATTCCCCAATGATGTTCCCAAGCCATAGCCCAAATTCCAGACTTTATCGCCATTTTGTGCAGGTAATGCTCCTGCAGTTAGCATCGTATGAAAACGCGTTACACCTGTCCGAAATGCAATGTTTATCGGAAATGTTTCATCGGCCGAGAATTCCAGTTTGTGGTAGCCGTATTTAACAAAACTGATTAATCCAAGTGGTATACCGGTGCAGGAATCGGAAAAATTGAACAAGGCAAGTTGCATTCCTTTAACCACCCGGGCTTTGTTTAAGAGTCCTGCCACCTGAAAGTTGACACTACCCGAGGTAGTATTTATTCCACCTGCAAGTTGCAATGCTCCAGCTTCTTTTGCAGTGTTTAAAAATCCGGCTATCTGGAAAAGGTTTTTTTGTTTTGAATGGTTAAGAAATCCAGCGACTTGAGTATTCGATTTTTCAGTAAGATTCATGAAACCACTTATTTGTAAGGCCGATTTTTTGCTTCGATTGATTAACCCCGAAATTTGAGCATTGTTTTTGGTGGCGAGATTCATTATCCCGGCGAATTGAATAAAGGCGGTATCCGAAGAGTAATTATAAATCCCCGCCATTTGTGCTCCTTTGGCCGAATGCACCTGATTGAATATCCCGGCAGCCTGGGCTCCTTTTACAGTGTGCGTAATATTAAAAATTCCGGCGGCCTGAAAACCTGTTACATCGCCACCTACATAATTTCCAATTCCCCCAGCTTGCATAAACCGTACGTCGTTTTGGACCATATTTAAAATTCCTCCAAACTCAGCTATCCGCACTCCTTTTACATAGCCCGCCGTAGCATTGATGGACACCTGATTTACAGCGACCCCGCCCAGAAAATGATTGGTACTAAGTCGGGGGAAAAGGGAAAACTGAATCAGGCGAAATACCGGCTGGGTGATGTTACGGGAGTTGATTTTAACATTTTTAGGAACAAGCCATTGCAATCTTTCTTTTTCAAATAAAAAAACAGATTTGGTTTGATGGTTGGCAGAGTCTCTTTGTTGCAACCTGATCTCAAGCGATTTTATGCCTTCATTTTGTCCCAAGGAAACCAAAAGCGTGTCGCTGTATCCCACTTTACTTATTTGAAGCGACGAAAGAGGAGTATTCGTCGGGAGTTTCATGGAGAAATAACCATAATTATCGGTTACGGCCGATGCTAATAACGACTCATTATAAATACTTGCCTCGGTAAGTTTTTTTCCTGTTTTTGAATCGTACACATAGCCTTCAAATATCCGGCTGGTTTCGTTGGAGTTTGATTTAGCCGGATTCTTTTTAAGGATTACATACTTCCCTTTTACCTTATATTCAACCTTATCCTGGAAAATTGTTCCTAAAACATAGCGTACCGATTTGTCCCGGGCGTTAATAGAAACCTTGGTATAAGGTTCGATTGCCTCCGGGCTGTAAGAAAAAACAAAACCCGCCTGTTTCGAAATACTATTCAAAATGGTTTCGATGGATTGATTTTCGGCCGAAATACTTATTTCACGCTCAAGAATTGGGACAACGATTAATTTTTCCTGTGCATCCAGAAAAATAAATAAGGAAAGAAAGAGGCAGATGAATATGTATTTTATCATAGACTTAACGACTAAAACAACGATCGCCTTTTAAAATATACCCATTTGCAGATTTAGCCACTTGCAGGCCTAGTGTTTCGGCAATTATTTCAGCAATTGCGGTTGTGTTTTCCTTATCAAAGGTTACGGTAATGGTGCAGTTGGCCAAAACTGGATTCTCAAGCGTAATAGTTTCCTGATAAACGGCATTAATTTCGCGCAATGCATCTCCCAGTTTCGTGTTTCTGAAAACGAACAATTTAGTTTTGTAAACAATTACATTGATGTCTTCTTCGGCCTTTTTGCTAAATGTTTTTTCCGCTTTATTGAAAATCCCGGTTTCTCCTTGCTTTATAGATATTCCAGGATTACTGGAGGTGTAAAAAATCACTTCGCCGCTTTCCACATACACTTCGACCGTATTGCTTTCGGGATATGCCTTCACATTGAACGATGTGCCAATATCGCGGATAAATGTTTCTTCAGCCTTAACAATTAACTGGGTGTCGGGCGAATGCGTTACTTCAATAAATGCTTCCCCGGTGAGGGTGAGTTCTTTTTTCTTACCGCTTTGTTTTGATGCGTATGAAATCCGACTATTTCGGTTTAGAACTACCTGGGTGTTTGGGTCAATAGTTTGTTCCATCACATCGTCGGTACTGCTGACGGTAATTTGGTTAAACTTACGAGTTGAATTATTGATATTGTAATATAAGAAGAATGATAAGCCTGCTACCAGGATAAATGATGCTGCAATACGAAACCAGCCTGTTTTGTATATCGGTAACGAAACGGTTTTGGGTTCCGGAGCAACAGCAGGTTTAGCCTTCATTTGGTCCCTTACTTTCTCCCAGGCTTTATTTGAATCGACCTTAATATATGGATGTGAGGCCACCGCTTTGTCGTGTACAAAGGTTATTCCTTCAAAGTATTTTTTGTTTTCGGGAGCGTTTTCCATCCAGCGCATAAGCTCGTCGTGCTCCTCTTTAGAGACTTCGCCGGCAAGATACTTTGCTATTAAATTGTCAATATGTGTACTTTCAAGTTCCAATAAATACTAGTATTAATTGTTTCGAAATAAAAACCACATTAAAACAGGGAGATAATCTTTTAACCGCTCGCGCATTATCCGTAATGCTTTACCCATATGGTTTTCGATTGTTTTAACGGATAAATCCAAATGTTGAGCAATTTCTGCATACGATAATCCTTCGAACCTGCTTAACTTAAAAACTGCCTGGCATTGCGGCGGTAGCGAATTTATAGCTTCTTCAATCTGCTTTTCCAGTTCATTCGCAATAGTATTTTGTGAACTCGAATCGATTCCCGTTTCGGCATTATGGATATAATAATCGCGGTGAGTTTTACGCACCTTTAAATGATTGAGATGGTTAAGGCAACTGTTATGCACCGCCTGATAAAGATAGGGCTTCACACCCGTATGAATTTGGATGGTTGAACGTTTTTCCCATAACCCTAAAAAGGTACCTTGTACTATTTCTTCTGCCTCATCCATATCGTTCAGTATTGTATTGGCATAATTGCACAGCCGCTCATAGTAGCCTTTGAACACCTGTTCAAAAACCTCCATGTTCCCATGTTGTAAGGCGTATGCAAAATCTTTTTCCAATAATAACACTACTTTGAACTTTGATGCTAAAATATCCAAAAACCACCACCTATCCAAAAGAGTGTTGTAATTATAACCTAAGACAGGTTGGGGAGGGATTACCCCTATTGCAATTTGAAAATATTTTTTTAAAAAATTGTTATGGTTTTAGCTCATTCTTCAAATCAACGAATTAACCAGAGCGATCACTCCACCCATTCCTGCCGTTTCACAAGGGCGAAAAAATCGTTTTCAAGCTCCAGGTAACCATATTCATAGCAAAAGAAATAGAGATTGCCAGTTTTTGTTTGGTATGTGTTGGTAAAGTAATTAAAATTATAGCCTTTGGCTGTCATTCTATCGCGGTGGATTTTTGTTTTCCCTTCCGGATTTAGTTCCTCGAGGATACGGCGGTTTTTGCGGAGGATGTTATTGATATTCCGCATGTAGTTATTATTATCGCTGTTGTTTCGGTTATTATAACTATTACGGCAGAGGTCGGAGCAGAATTTTTTATCGACTCTTCCTTTTATTGATTCACCGCATTCGGGGCATTTTCGTTCCATAATTCATTGGTTAATTGGTGAAAGATAGTAAAAAAACTGGTTGTTATCTATTTGCATGAAATAGTATTCGACAACACGTATTTGATTTCGCAATACATTGTGTTATCCATTACAGTTAAAATGATTTCATATTACTATTGATTTTTTGGTTTGGAATCATGAGCTTTGTCAAGAACACTTTTTTATTAATTTAACCATGAAGAAAATAGTTATTTTAGCTGCCTTGCTAATTGCGGGCATTTGCTCTTTAAGCGCCCAATCTAAAACTCTGCCCGGCAGTCTTAATTTCCTTAAATGGGCTCCAACTCCCCCAATGGGTTGGAATAGCTGGGATTGTTATGGCCCTACCGTAGTCGAAGAAGAAGTGATGGCGAATGCCGATTATATGGCCACGCATCTAAAGAAATTTGGGTGGGATTATATCGTAGTGGATATCCGCTGGTATGTGGAGAATGATAAAGCTCACGGCTACAACGAAAAAGACGCTATTTATGTTATGGATGAATATGGACGCCTTCAGCCCAGTCCATTGAGGTTTCCTTCTGCAACAAATGGCAAAGGCTTTAAAGTGTTGGCAGATTATGTGCATAGCAAAGGCTTGAAATTTGGTATCCATGTTATGCGTGGAATTCCAATGGAAGCCGTTAAGAAAAATACTCCAATTCTCGGAAGTAAAGCCAGAGCAAAAGATATTTATAGTACTGAAAAACAATGTCCCTGGTTAAGGGATATGTATACTATTGTTGCCGGAAGAGAAGGGGCACAAGAATATTACAATTCAATTTTTCAATTGTATACTTCGTGGGGCATCGATTTCATTAAAATTGACGACCTTTCTGTTCCTTACCATCAGGGAGAAATTGAAATGATTCGCAAAGCCATTGATAAAGTTGGCCGAAAAATCGTTTTAAGTACTTCTCCCGGTGAAACTCCAATAGAAAATGCTGAACATGTAAAAACACACGCCAATATGTGGCGCATCGTGGGCGACTTTTGGGATAACTGGACACAGCTTAAAGAGCACTTTGAAGTTTGTAACCGTTGGGCACCGCACATTGGCAATGGTCATTTCCCCGATGCCGATATGTTACCATTAGGCAGAATCGGTATCCGTGCCGAGCGGGGAGATAATCGCATGTGTGCCCTTTCGCACGATGAGCAATACACATTAATGTCATTGTTTTCGATTTTCAGGTCACCCCTGATGTTTGGTGGCGATTTGCCGAGCAACGATGCATTTACGCTTTCTCTGCTTACCAATAAAGACGTTCTTTATATAAACAAATACAGCCAAAATAACAAACAGCTTTTCAGAAAGGACGACCTTATTGCCTGGGTTGCCGACGATCCCAAAACCGGCGACAAATTTTTAGCCGTTTTTAATGCCCAAGATCAGTTGAAAATTGACGAAAGCCGTGCCCTTTGGAAAAGCGAAAACATTACCAGCGATTTGCCTTTGCAAAGTGTCGATTTTGATCTGGATATCACAGGAGCAAAGAAATTGTATCTCGCAGTATCTAACAATCACGACGAATTTTCCAGGCATCATGCCAATTGGATTGAACCTGTTTTATATAACACCAACGATTCCCTAAAACTTACGGATTTTAAATGGACGAATGCTACATCCGGAAGGAATAATCCTCAGCTTAATAAAAGCAGTTCTGGCAAACCATTAACAGTAAATAATAAAATTTATGCAGATGGTATTGGTACCTATGCAAACTCCATTATTGAATATACTATTCCCGAAGGATATAGTCGTTTTAAAGCTAAAGCTGGTTTGGATGTGGACGCTGTAAATCAAGAGCAATTTGGGGGAAATGCAAAATTTCTGGTTTACACACACGATCCATCCGGACCGGTACCTGCCGATGTGGTAAAAATTCCGGTAGATCTCGAACAACTTGGAATTACCGGCGAATGTATCGTTAAGGATGTGTGGACGAACCAAATTGTTGGAAGTTTTACCAAAGAGTTTGCTCCTGGTATTAAGCGCCATGGTGCAGGACTTTACCGAATATCGAAAAAGAAATAAATTGACTGATTGAATCTTATGAAATATCCATGCTGTGAGGTTTAATATCCCAAAATTATAATCGATGCCAACTAACAAGAATTCACGCAGGATCTTTTTAAAGACAGTTGCTGCCGGCAGTCTGACAACACTTATTATTCCAAATGCATTATCTGTTGCTGGAAGTGATATGTATAGCCCTGTTAGTAAAAAGGAGAAAGACCTTGTATTTTTGTTTCAGGGCGACTCAATTACCGATGGCAACCGGGGGCGCAACAGCGATCCAAACCATATTATGGGACATGGATATGCATTTTCTATTGCCACCCGGCTTGGTTGCGATTTCCCTGAAAGAAATCTGACGTTTATTAATCGCGGAATTAGCGGGAATAAGGTGACCGACCTGGAAAAACGCTGGAAAGAAGATTGCCTTGATTTGAAGCCGGATGTGTTGAGTGTTTTAATTGGTATAAACGATTCGAGCTCTGCAATTGCAACTAACCCGATGTTGTTACCGGTGACACCGAAAATTTTTGACGAGGTATACAGGTTGGTTCTTGATCAGGCGGTAAAGCAAAATCCTGACATTATCCTTGTTTTAAATCAACCCTTTGTTTTCAAAAGTAAGTCAACAGAAAAGAATTGGGAACAACGACTTGCTGATTTAACGGAGCGACAAAAGATTGTGGAGAAAATAGCGGAAGATTATAACGCAGTATTTGTTAAACTTCAGGATGCTTTTGATAAAGCCTGTAAAAGAGCCCCAGCCGAATATTGGATTTGGGATGGCATTCATCCTACTGTGGCAGGTCACGAACTTATAACCCGCGAATGGTTGAGGCAAATAAGGAAAAGGCTGAGATTTATAAAATATTAAATTTAATGTTCGCAATATAGAGCGGTGCCTTATATGGAATGAAATTGTTATTTACTCGGTATTTTTTTGAACATTATCCCACGAAGGAATTTCTGGTATTGCGTCTTATCTTCGCTAACCAATGGTTTTATGGGTTAAAATTGAGTGGGTTATTTTTAAAAAAGCAATATATTCGTTAACGAATTTCAATAGTATTGACAACTATCTCTTACACCATGAAAAACCTAATCATCAGCTTATCACTATTAGTCGCTTTAAGTTGGGGAGCCAACTTATCAGCGCAATCAGCCAATACCTTGTGGTATAATCAACCTGCCCAGTATTTTGAGGAAAGTTTGGTGCTTGGCAATGGTAAATTGGGCGCTTCTGTTTTTGGCGGGGTCAATTCGGATCAGCTATATCTGAATGATGCGACCCTTTGGACAGGTGGTCCTGTAGATGCCAATATGAACCCCGAGGCTTACAAAAACTTACCGGCAGTTCGGGAGGCTTTGAAAAACGAAGATTATAAACTTGCCGACCAGTTGCAACGCAAACTGCAGGGGAAATTTTCCGAATCGTATGCCCCGCTGGGTACCCTCGCCATTAATTTTAGTCATACCGGGGATGCGAAAAACTATTACCGGGAATTGAATATCAGCGAAGCCATTTCAAAAGTAAGTTATGAGGCAAATGGGGTAAAATTTACCCGCGAATATTTTATTTCGAACCCCGATCAGGTTATGATTATAAAACTTACTAGCAGTCAAAAGGGAGCGCTAACCTTCAATTTGAAATTTAACAGTCAGCTTCGCTTTAAAACTTCGCAAAGTGAAGGAATGCTCAAGGTAAAGGGGTATGCGCCGCTTCATGCTGCTCCGAATTATCTGGGCGACATTCCTAACGCGGTGGCTTTCGACGAGAATCAGGGAACCCGTTTTTCTACTTTCCTCAAGATTCAAAATATAGATGGTTCTATTGTCGCCACCGATAGTACACTTGGATTAAAGGATGGAACCGAAGCCGTTATTTTTATTTCGATTGCAACAAGTTTTAATGGGTTTAACAAGAATCCTGCAACAGAAGGGTTGAATGATGATAATATTGCCCTGGAAGCTATGAATAAAAGCTTTGTAAAACCTTTTCTTACTATAAAGAAATCGCACCTTCAGGACTACCAATCATTTTTTAACCGGGTAAGTTTAAATTTAGGAGTAACTTCTGCACCAAATTTACCGACCGATGAGCGTTTACGACGCTATGCCGAAGGGAAAGAGGATAAGAACCTCGAAGTGCTTTATTTTCAATATGGCCGTTATCTGTTAATCAGCAGTTCCCGCACAAAAGGAGTTCCCGCTAACTTGCAGGGGATTTGGAATCCATACCTTCGTCCACCCTGGAGCAGTAACTATACCACCAATATCAATGCTGAAGAAAATTACTGGCTGGCCGAAAACACCAACCTTTCTGAAATGCATGCTTCACTTCTGAGTTTTATTAAGAACGTTTCGGAAACTGGTGCCATTACAGCTAAAACTTTTTATGGTACCAATGGATGGGTGGCTTGTCATAATTCCGACATATGGGCAATGAGTAATCCGGTAGGTAATTTTGGAAAAGGCGATCCCAACTGGGCAAACTGGAACATGGGTGGTGTTTGGCTCAGTACACACCTTTGGGAACATTATGCCTTTACAAAGGATATTAATTTCCTGAAAAACGAAGGGTATCCCCTAATGAAAGGAGCGGCTCAATTTTGTTTGGAGTGGATGGTCGAAGACAAAAATGGAAACCTGATTACATCACCATCAACCTCACCCGAGAATATTTATATTACCCCCGATGGCTATAAAGGCGCTACGCTGTATGGTGGAACTGCCGATTTGGCTATGATCAGAGAATTATTGCTGCAAACCATAAAGGCGTCAACGGTTTTAAATGTCGATGAAGAATTCAGGGCAAAAGCACAGCAGGTTCTTGACCGATTGTATCCTTACCAGATTGGCAAAATCGGAAACCTGCAGGAATGGTATTACGATTGGGAAGATGCCGAGCCGCAACATCGCCATCAATCACATTTATTTGGCTTGTTCCCCGGCAATCATATTACTCCATTTAAAACACCCGATTTGGCCGATGCCTGCCGGAAAACCCTGGAGATAAAAGGAGATGAAACTACAGGCTGGTCGAAAGGCTGGCGTATTAATCTATGGGCCCGGTTGGCCGATGGTAACCATGCCTATAAGATGTACCGCGAACTTTTGAAATACGTGGACCCCGATGGTGTAAAAACCAGTTATCAAAGGGGAGGAGGTACGTACCCGAATTTATTTGATGCACATCCACCCTTCCAGATTGACGGTAATTTTGGCGGCGCTGCTGCTGTAGCCGAAATGCTGGTTCAGAGTGACGAAAAGGAAATACGCTTGTTAGCTGCCTTACCCGATGCATGGGACACTGGCTCAGTAAAGGGATTATGCGCACGCGGAGGTTTCGAAATATCAATGGAATGGCAGAACAAAACCCTCAAAAAAGTGGTTGTCCTTTCGAAACAAGGCGGAAATACAACCTTGGTATGCGGTGATAAACAAAAGCCTATTTCACTGAAAAAGGGAGAGAAGAAAGAAATTGAATGGTAAAAAATTTTGAAGGGTGGGTAAAAAGTAAGACAGGTTAATTGTCATAGCACATCCGTTTTTTTTAAAGCAGCAGTCAAAATCAGGTTTGTTTGGGTTAAAATAAGGATAAATTATTATTATCCAAGGCTGAAAGCCCAAAACAAGTTCAATTCTGATGCGCTGCAATAAACTCCGATGGGGTTTTAGCAAAATGATCCTTAAAAGCCCTTGTAAAATAGGAATGTGAATTGAAGCCTGTCATTACACTTACTTCATCAATATTATGATGACCTTCTTTCATTAGCCTGGCAGCACGTTCCAAACGAATTGTTCTTATAAAATCGGAAGCCGACTTATTTGTGAGCGCTTTCAGTTTTCGATGCAGACTGCTTCGGCTCATGTTCAGAAATCCGGCAAGATTTTCGATATCCAGGTTTTCGTTTGTAATGAATTCTTCCACATAGCGTATGGCTTTAAAAAGAAGCTTTTGATCTAGTGTTTCAGGCACATCGTTCATTAAATTACCGGCCAGCGAAGTGGAAATTTTCTTTTGCAGCCTTTCACGAGCCTTAAAAATACTTTCGATTTGTGCTAATAATACCTTACTATCAAATGGTTTCTCAATGTAAGCATCGGCACCTGACGAAAGTCCCTCAATCTTGTTTTTGCTGGATGTGAGCGCCGTAAGCATAATAACCGGAATATGACTGGTATTGATATCACTTTTCAGCTCGCGGCAAAACTCCACACCATTCATATTGGGCATCAGAACATCCGAAATAATCATATCGGGCAGGTATAACTGCGCTTTCTGAAGGCCTTCCCTTCCGTCCTCAGCAGTAATAATACGGTAATTATCCGTAAGGATTTGTGTAATAAACTTTTTGAGATCGTTATTATCTTCAACTACCAGGATGAGTGTGTCACTTTTTCTATTTTTTTCAGTATTCTTATCATTTTCATCAGAGAAGTCAGCCAAGTCGGAGGTTTCGGTTATTTTGCCTCCGGAAGAATCGTTAGGGGTAGCATTAACATGAACGCCCAGATGATTTTTCAGCTTTTGAAACGAAGCAAGGTTATGCGGGATGCGAACTATGAAAACACATCCTTTACCTGGTGTAGTTTGCAACTCAATTTCACCTCCATGCATCAGCACGAGTTGTTTCACCAAATGCAAACCAATACCACTTCCGCTGCCAGCGCCTCCATCAATCTGATAAAACCTTTCGAAAATCTTTGGAACCTGATCGGGTTCAATACCCACACCATTATCCTCGACTGAAATCTGTATAAAATTGTCCGAAATTAATTCACCCACCAGAAAACCTGTTTGACCGTTTAGCTTTTGATATTTTTTCCCGGAACTAACCTCAACTAGTATGGTGCCGCGCTCCGGTGTATTTTTAAAAGCATTCGAAATGATATTGAAAATAATCTTATCGAGTTTCTCTGCATCAAACGTTGCTATCAGGTGATCTTGCAAACTTGTAAAAGTGAAATTGATCTTTTTCTGTTTGGCTATATCGTTAAAACAATCGAGAAGCTCTTGAACAAAAGAGTTCACATCCATTTCATTTACTAGAAGTTCTTTTTTACCGAACTCCAGTTTACGGAACTCGAGTAACTGGTTAATCAACCTGAGCAGCCGTGTGGAATTGCGTTTTATAAGCGACAGCATATCGCGTTCACGTTCGTTGAGCCGTTCGGAGGTCTGCAGGGTTTCGAGCGGACCAGTGATGAGCGTAAGAGGAGTTCGCAGTTCGTGCGAAATGTTAGTATAGAAATCAAGCTTTACCTGATGCATTTCTTCCTCCTGAATACGCTTCAGCCTTTCCATTTCCACCTGACGCACCATTCTTGCCCGGAATAACACAAATCGCCATACTGACCATCCCAGCAGTGAAAGAACAATAGCATAAATCAAATATGCAGGCCAACTTTTGTAAAAAGGAGGTACAACAAAAACCGACAGCTTGGTTGATTCTGAATTCCAAACCCCATCGTTATTGCAGGCCATAACCTCAAAAACATAACGCCCCGGTGATAAATTTGTATAATTTGCCTTGGATATGAAGCCCGACTCAACCCAGTCCTTATCAAACCCCTTTAACCGATAGCGGAATTGGTTTTTTTGGGGATTCAAATAATTGAGCGCAACAAACTCAATGCTGAATGAGTTTTGAGTTGGCCGAAGATGAACTTTCTCGAGCTCATAAATTGGTTTTTCAAGCGGAGAGCCTTTTTCATTGGGCCTGACCTCCTTGTAATCTATTAAGAACTTGGTAAGATAAACTTTAGGGCTATAAGAATTAATGCGGATTTTGGATGGGTCGAATGCGACAAGGCCACTGGTTCCTCCAAAATAAACCTGGCCACTTACCGACTTGCAGGCAGTACCCGGAGTAAAGAGGTTTCCCGGAATCCCATCCAGAGAAGAATAGTTTTGATATTTTCCTGTTTCGGGGTTAAAGGAAAAGATTCCGGTGTTGGTCCCTAACCAGAGTTCACGTGCCGAAACCGAAACTATACCATAAACTGAAACATTTTTCAGGTTAAAATTGATCGGGATACGTTTGATATTTTGGGTTTCTGAAATATGCAGCAATCCGTTGCTGGTACCTGCCCAGATTGTTCCGTTGGCACCGCTAACAATGGTATGAACCCTGGTGTTTATCTCCGAGTCCTTATCGTCGATATAAACAGGCTGAAACCACTCCTGGCTGGCTGGTTTCCGGCACAAACCACCTTCTGTGATAATCCAGAGCGACCCGGTTTTATCCAGGAGCAGCGTTCGTAACTGATTACTGCGAATCGAATTGGGATCGCCAATCTGTATAGAATAGGTTTTAAGCGACTTATCTGAATACCTGTAATAAAATAATCCTTTATTAAATGTTGCAATCCACAGGCCTTTACCATCAGATAAAATATCGTACACGTTTTCGCTTGTCAGAAGAAACTGCCTGAATTCCTTTTCTCCCTTCCTCCTTACAAACAACCCCTGACGGAATGTTCCCAACCAGATATTGTCATCAGGATCCCTATAAATTCTTTTGATATTTCCCGGACTTGTATTGTTGGGGCCCTTCACATTTATGAGAGCAAACTCTTTGGTTTTCGGATCGAAGGTATTAAGCCCTTGGCTTTCGGTTCCTATCCACATCAATCCACTTTTATCCTCTGCAATTGCATTGATGATGTTATCGCTGACTGAATTCAGGAATGGAGAATGTTGATATTTCTCGAAAACATTGGAAAATTCGTTCAGATAAGCGAGTCCTCCCCGCCAGGCACCAATCCAGAGACCTTTCTGCCGGTCTTCATACAAGCTCATGATCGAGTTATCCGGAATGCTGAACGGATTGTCGAATTCCGACCGGAATACACTGAGCTTATTATTATGGAAAAGAACCAAACCTTTGTAGGTACTTATCCACACTTTTCCATCGCTTGTCTGAAGCACATCCCTTACCCTATTCGATGGAATGTCTGTAGTCAACCCTCTTTTTCCTTCAAAATAATTGAGAAGATTACCATTTAAATCGTAATGAACTACCCCTTCACCATCGGAGCTAATCCAGATTGAATTCTGAAAAAAGTAAATTCCATGAATTATTCCGGGGATATGTTTAAAATTGAGCTGCTTGGCTTCGAAAGTTCGGGCATTGATATGATAAATCTCACGCCGGTTGTTTACCGCATAAATATTATTATTGCTGTCGAAACAAAATGCATTTACATCGAGCCTTTCACCATTCAACATCACATACCGGAGCTCACGCTTTATGGTATCGAGTTTTGCAAGCGACACCCCTTCAATGAGCCATATTTCTTTATCGCGGCACTGTTTCAGAGCCCTTATGTTCTTTACCCGTAACGGATTCGTAGGATCGTTTATAGGAAAATATTCCAAATGCCCTTTTGAATCATTAAGCAGGTTCAGCCCAACACTGGTACCTATCCACTTTTTATTCTGGCTGTCAATTAAAAAACATGTGATGGTGTTGCTAATATGTATAAAATTCCGATCGGATACGGTAGAATAACTAATAAAGTCCTGTGTATTATATTGATATAAATTGTAGTGCGTAACAAACCAGATAAATCCATACTTATCCTGACTGGTAGCACGAATCGGAAAAAAGGAAAAGCCACCCTGCGGTGAAATTCTGCGAAATTGATATATGATATCAGCCTTACCCGGAATAGTTGATCCCAGAATAAGGAAAAGCAATAATACCAATCTAAGCAACCGCTGTTTCATCGAAAGTTTTAATATCTAAAATTAAGCATTTTTCAATACGTGCAATTTCACTCATGTTCCAATCTTGACACAGGAGTTAAAATCTGACATCATTCTTATATAATCTGAAATAAAATTTAAATAGTCCGAGACTGCTCAATGGTAGATTTACAAACACATTTAATAACTAATTGCAAACTATTATGAACTATCGATTAACAAAAGAGAGACTATGGCCGCAGGTTTTTTTTCTGGTGGCCTTTCTGCTGTTTACTGCTAATGTAAGTTCCCAGGAAATTACCATTCAGGGGAAAATTCAGAACAGCGAAGACAAAGAGCCGCTGATAGGAGTGAATGTAACTATTGAAGGTACCACTCTTGGAGTTATCAGCGACGTTAACGGGAATTTTTCTATCAAAGTTCCAGGCGCAAATTCTATCCTTAATTTTTCGTACATCGGCTTCTTAACTGAGAAAGTGAAGGTTGCCAACCAAAGCACTATTAATTTATTAATGGTGCCCGACTTAAAAACATTGGACGAAATTGTGGTAATCGGTTATGGTGCTCAGAAAAAGAGAGACATTACCGGAGCAATTACCTCGGTTGATGAAAAAATGATCGAGAAACGTCAGGCCATAAACGTTTTTGACGTTCTGCAGGGCGAAGCGCCAGGGGTGCTGGTTGTTAGTAATTCGGGTGCACCCGGCGACGAAAATAGCATTCGTATCCGCGGAACTTCAACTTTTGAAGGCGGAGTTAACCCGCTTTATGTAGTAGATGGCGTTCCTTTGAGCGATATCAGCTCTATCAATCCCAGCGATATTAAGGCAATGGAGATTCTGAAAGATGCTGCCTCTGCTGCTATTTATGGTTCCCGTTCGGCAAACGGAGTAATCATTATTACTACCAAATCAGGTGAAGCGGGAAAACCTAAAATCGATGCCCGCTATTTGCAAAGCTGGAGCGTCCTTTCGCACAGAGTTCCACAATCGAACGCTTACGAACGCAAGCTTTTTGAAAACAGAGCCAAACTCGACTTGTACTCTTTAGGCAACGATTCGCTTGGTATTAGCACCAATGCCAATAACGATTATCAGAAATTAATTACCAAAGTAGGAAAGCGTCGGCAAATTGACTTGAGCATAAGCGGCGGGTCGGAAAAGATAAAATACTTTGCCAGTCTTGGTTACCTCGACGAAACCGGTATTGTACACAACAGCTTCAACAAACGTTTAAGCGGGCGCATCAATACCGAGTATCAGGCCAACGACCGTTTGAAATTTTCATCGCGTATTACATATTCATTCCAGAATACCAATAAAATTAACGAAGGAAAAGTAATTCAGCAGGCCATGCAACGTCCGCCTCACTTTATCCTCAATTTCCCCGATGGCTCCTATGCTTTCGATATTGGGGGCCGGAAAAATCCCCTTGCCGAAGCATATTATCGTAGAAACGACAACAAAATTTACAATGCCAGTATTTACGAAATGATTGAATATAAAATCAACAAATATTTAACTTTTCAGGCGGATGTAAACGGAAATTTCGATCTCCGTCGCCGTAACTACTTTAATTCAGCACTCTTAACCACCTCCAATCCTCAGATTGCTGATGGTGGCGACGAAACTGATTTTGCCAGGAACCTTGCCGGAGAAGCTTATCTTTCGTTCAACAAGGATTTTGGGAGCCATACCCTTTCGGCTGTTGCCGGTTCGATCCTTGAGGACTGGAACGATGAAAGGTTGACGTTTGGCGGTTCCAATTATGTTACCGAAGACGTAACCACCATCAATGCCATACAGTCACTCGACCTTTTAGGTACTACCTCTTCGGGAAGTTCGCACTCCATGGTTGGTTTCTTTGGTCGTTTGAGCTACAGCTATAAAGGGAAATACCTTTTTAACTCAAATATCCGCCGCGACGGTTCATCGAGGTTTATCAACAACCGTTGGGGAATTTTCCCGTCAGCATCAGTAGGATGGCGGTTCTCGGACGAGAAATTTATGGAATGGGCACAACGGTTCTTAAAAGATGGTAAACTGCGGGCAAGCTGGGGTGTTACAGGAAACCAGAACATTGGCAACTACGAATCGCTGAACCTTTACACCTTTGGTTCCTATTACTATCAGGGAATATCGGGAGTAAACACTTCCACAACCTTTGGTAACCCCGACCTGAAATGGGAAGAAACCACCCAAACGAACTTTGGAATTGACCTTACACTGTTCAACGGTCGTATGTCGGCTAATGCCGATTATTATATCAAAACTACCAACGGACTTCTCTATAACTCCCTGTTACCTTCCGAACTCGGTTACACTTCCATGAAAGTGAACCTTGGCTCCATAGAGAATAAGGGATTAGAAGTCATTATAGGCGGATACCCCGTTCAGATGAGAAACTTCTCATGGCAAACTTCTGTTAATTTCTCGGTGAACAAGAACAAAATATTAAGCCTTGCGACCGATGATTATGTTCAAAATGGTGCATGGCTTGTTGCTAAAGGGCAGCCTATCGGTCAGTTCTACGGATATAACGCTCAAGGAGTTTATCAGTACGATGAATCGAATGCCTATACTTCCGATTTTGCAACCCGCTTAATACCCTCGTTTGAACGCGACGATATGGGCAATGTGATTCTTCAGGAAAATGGGCAGCCTATCCTGCGGGGTTACCAATATCCTGATGGTACCGACTATGGCTACGATCTGGCAACAAATCCCGTGTATCAGCTAAAAGTTGGATCGGTTCCTTTTAAAGGTGGCGACATGATTTGGGAAAACACCGATAAAAATGATGTTATCGACGACAACGACCGCAAAGTTCTTGGAGATGGACTTCCGAGCTGGTTTGGAGGTTGGAATAACATGCTGACATATAAAAATTTCACCTTCACCTTTGGCTTTTATGTTAACTGGGGTAACATGATTTACAACAGTGCCAAATTTGAATTAACCAAATACTCGACCACCAACGTTACTCCCCAACCCTATGCCATTTACAATACATGGAGGTTCCCGGGTCAGATAACCGACGAACCTAAGGCTGAAAAAGGTACAGTTCAGAATACATCGCGCGAACTCAGCAGTGCATTTCTTGAAGACGGCGCTTTTATAAGGTTGCGTAATGTTCGGCTATCGTATCAGTTTAACAGTGGGTTGGTTAAAAAAGTCTTTATAAATGGCCTAACTGCCTATATTTATGCCAATAACCTTTTTACATGGTCTAACTACACCGGATTTGACCCCGAACTGGGCGGTGGCAGCGTTCTTACTCCCGGCAAGGACATCGGTTCATATCCAAGAAAAAGAGAATTTGGTTTTGGTGTCAATTTAAATTTTTAAAATAGTTAGAAATGAACATCTATGACCCTAAATTTTGACACACACACACACACACACACACGATGATTATTGTCATGGATGCTGCATCTGACCTTAAATAATAAAAAATATACAGATGAAAAGAACATTTAATTATTTAATAGCTGTACTGATATTAACCGGTTTTGCATTATCAGGGTGCGAGGATTTTCTCGACAAACAGCCTATATCGCAACTTTCGAGAGACAAATTCTGGAATACTCCAAAAGACGCTGATATCTGGATTGCCGGAATGTACGACGGTTTTCAGAAAACATTAGGCGACAATTATTATAACTGGGGCGAAGTTCGTGGCGATAACTCCCAGCAGGCAGGTACCGGTACTGCTCAGCTTAATTTCCTTACAAACACCATAACAGCAAGCATGGGCGAGTGTAGCTGGAGCAATCTGTACAGAACCATTTCAAGCGCCAATTTTGCCATAAAGTATATCCCAACAATACCCAATGTTCCGGAACCTCAAATAGCCAGTCAGTTGGGTCAGGCATATGCCATGCGGGCATTAATGTACTTTTACGCTATCCGTATTTGGGGTCCGGTCCCGCTGGTTCTGGTACCCTACGAAGGATTGGAGGGGCAGGAGAAATTTCCGGCGCAAAGCGATGTGGATGTTATTAAAGCCCAAATATTGAGCGATATTGACAATGCTTTGTTGAAATTCGATAACAGTTTTCCTTCCATTTACAAATTGAGCCGTGCTTCAACATTGGCGCTCAAAGCCGATGTTCACATGTGGTTTAATGAATACGACCTGGCGATTACTGCCACAGACAACCTCTTGTTGATGAACAAATTTACCCTGGCCACCAACGAACCTGATTGGAAAAAGATTTTTACCGATCCGGCCTCTTCGACAGAATCGATATTCAACATGTATTGGGATTTCCTGCAGGATGGCGGTGGAAACGGAGTCGCATCTTTTTATGGCTCAGGAAGTAACACGCCGAAATACAAAATCCGTCAGCCACTCTGGGATACTTTAATATCCAGAGGATCCGATGCCCGCTTATGGAACATGTACGACACTGTTGATTTATGGTACCGGGGCGATAAGGTAAAAGTTACCTACGAATCGTACAATCTCAACTTTAGCTGGGTGTCGTGCAAATTTGTTACCTGGGATCCTGCAAAACCCAGTACAACATACAATTATCTGGGGGGGTATAACTACCCGGCTAACAGCGAAAGTCAGACACATATTCCAATATATCGTTTGTCGGATATAATGCTTTTACGTGCTGAAGCACTAAACAAAGCAGGTCGAAGAACCGAAGCCCGGGATATTGTAAATAACATCAGAAAACGGGTTGGTTACAACAAACTGCTCACCGCTGAAAATACACCTGATGAAGCTACGCTCGAGTACGCAATTCTTGTTGAAAGACAAGTTGAATTGTGGGGTGAAGGTAAGCGCTGGTTCGACCTCATCCGCACGGATAAAGTTAAAGAAGTACTGGATCCTGTTTTAAAAGAAAGAGGCGTTGCCGACGGATTCGACGATATAAGGAAAATAAGATTCCCGATCCACACTTCAGTATTCGAATCCAATCCTAACATAGTTCAAAACGAGCCTTATACTCAAAATTAATAGCCATGAACCATCCATGAACGTCAATTTTGACACCCAAACAAATGATTATTCTCATGGCCCCGATCTGCGATAGTCCCAATAGCTATCACGGATTAGGACTATCGGGACTCCATTTTATTTTAAAAAAATCAAAAAATAGACACATGAAAAAGACACAATATAATTTCCTATTAGCTTTGCTGGCATCGGTGGTTATTTTTACCGGTTGTGAGCTGGCAGGACTTGAATATCAAAAAGATGTACCTTTTGATGCTTCCATTCGCAATTCAAAAATAAATATGAATGCACTGGAATTTATGAAATCGCGTCCCGACCTTTTTTCGAGTATGATTGAAGCAGTGAATTATGCCGGAATTTCAGAAGAATATACCAAACCCGGACGAACTTTCCTGCTTCTTACCAACAGGGCGCTTGCAGATGAAACATACTTCCCCGTCGGATCGAGTATTATGGGCAGCTATTTCAGTGTGAATAAAATAGCTAATCCTAATTACAACCCTGCCGATCCATCAAAAGGTCCAAAATTGCTTTCCCCCGATAGCTGGATTGTGTATCCGCACGAACAGGTTATCAGGTTTCTGGGATATCATATCATTAAAGAAGATATTTCGTTCCGGAACTCCAAGACCTTCCCGTTTTTTTACGAGAGTATTGCATACACTGGTGATGGCGATACTGCAAAAGTTAGCTTTCATCTGACAAACGACCGCAATGCTTCGTTAAGGGTAAATGGCTATACAGGTTCGCGTAAGTCCGATCTGTCGCCAAGAACTTCAGGGCTCGATTGTGTAAATGGAGTAATCCATGTACTTGACGATTACCTGATTCCGCCTACAAAAGCAATTCTTGGAAATCAGTAAAATTGATCAGAATGAACCATTAAAATTTAGAACAATGAAGAGATTTTTTAGCTTAATTATATTTTTCTCTATAATTCTCGTTGGATGCACCAAAGAGGATGGAGAAGTGGTTATTGACTCGGTATATAAAAATGGAAATGAATTTTTCCAGGGTCAAAAAATACAGGTATGGGTGGGAGCCCAAGTGAGTGATATGTCGGAAGCCAATTATAAATGGGAGTGCAGCGGCGGTTACTTTTCCGGCCCAACGGGTCTGGTCCAGAATGTTTGGGTAGCACCCCGCGAGGCTGGTGAATATCTTATATCCTGTACATTTGAATGCGAAGGAAAATCGGCGAAACGGTCGACCAAAATGACTGTGGGAGAGTATTTCTTCGATAAATTCAGTGTTGCTTCCACTAATTTCTCGGTTACTAACTTCAAGGCCACCTATGCAGATGGGGAAGCTCTTCTTGTAGGAAGCAAGTCGAATACAAGAGGCTCTTACAGAAGAGATTTTGGTGACACTTCGCTTTACAATCCAGTTACTTTTAGTGCCGATATGGCTTGGAGAACCAAATATAAAAACACCTCCAGCTCCATGTACTACCGATTGGCATTTAATAAACCTACCCGTTACGATGGTTCCAAAGTAAAGTCGTACATCCGCGAAGTACTGCTTGAAATATGGCCTACCTCAACCGGTACAGCCAAAAATTACTCACTTGATTACGAAGTTTTCAATTCCGAGTTTTCAACTGCCACCTGGACTAACATCATTTCGGGTCGTAAACCGGAGTTTGTGTTTGCCGATGGAGCTAAGGCAACCGATAAAAAAGGAATGCGGCCAATTACTTTTGCGGTGGACGGAGAATATAACATTATTGTTACACTCGATGGTATGAAGGCCCTGGAATCGGCTGCCATAAAAACCTGGAAGACTGCAAATACAAATACGGATAAATTAAACTTAAAGAGTGCCGCTATAGAAGTTTACGAACAAACAAACTTCTACCTCGATAATGTAATTTTAAAACTTCAATAGAGGATTTTGATAGTTGTGTAAGTAGTTAGTAGATTTTTGCAGGGGAGTAAATTAATTTGCTTTCCCTGCATTATCTTAATTCTACTTAAACAGATTCGAAAATCAACTCGTTTTACTCTAATCCCTAAAGGGAACGAGTTGGTTTTTCAGGTTCACACTTTAGGGCTGGGTCGGAAAACCTGAAAAATCTTTAATGTGTTAAAGTTCCTATGTTTGTAAAATGACAAATGCGATAGTAATAGCATAAGCTAAAGAGTATTATTTTAGAGGTTCACAAACTTTAACAATAA
>JAIFLU010000215.1 GCA_020048915.1 Bacteroidota bacterium
TTTACAAGATATAAACTACCAGGCATATATTATAGGTATAGCAAGAAACCTTTTTCTGGAGAAGATTAGAAAGCATAAGGAGATTCCTACGGGCACTATTCCCGACTATCAGCTAATCGATGAGGAGTTATCGACGGTAAAACCTTTCGAATCTGAATTAATCCAGAAAAAAGTGGAATCGGCACTTATAAAATATTTTATAGACAATAATCTGCACGACTGTCTTAAAATACTATACTACAGCTGGAAAAAAGACCTTAAGAATAATGAAATTGCCACAATATTACAATTAAACAACTCGCAATCGGCCGATGCATCTCGAAGGGTAACAGTAATACAACAAAATTGCATTAAAAAAGCATGGAGAAATATCCCGGTACTTGAAGAAGTGAAGAATGAATTCCATATCAGACATAGAAGCAAACACGTATGGCAATAAAATAAATCCTAATTGGAAACGAAACAATGATCACAACTAAAAATAAATCAGAAATTATAGAACAATATTTCAAGGGACAACTTGATCAAGATATCCGGGATGAATTCCTTATAAAATATGTTGACGATGAAATTTTTCGGAAGGAAGTTGATGAATACAAATTAATTACCCAAACCTTTCGCCATTTGAGTCCCGAATCGGAAGAGAAAATCCAGGATTTTTTAAAACTCAAAGGCTCAAAAAATAAAACGATAAGTTTCAATTTCAGGAACTATCGGGTGGTATTAGCAGCTGCCGCTTCCATTGCAATTGTTGTTTCTATTTCTGTTTACTTTTTTACAGGAAATAAAACCCAGCAAAATCAACAAATATCGAAAACAAAGGTGTACTCCATTCCTTTATATCACCCCAACAATTTAGGATTCAATCAAAACGACCCGCAATCAGCAGATTCAATGCCGCTTGTAATGAAACTGTCTAAAGATGTTCAAGGATATTATCAATTTACTGACACCCTGTTTCTTCAATTGGCTACTGAACCAAATAAAATTCAGGCGATAAGCCTCACTAAAACTTCAACACATTTTGTATTGAAAATCGATTCAGTTAAATATTTGATCCGGCAGGGATTCAAAAAACCACAAAAACTAGAAGAAATTAACGATTAATCGAAGTAATAAAACGACATGGTTTTAATAATTCCGTTTTTTGTTTCTACAAACAACCCAAAATTATCTTTCGCACTTTGGCGGTAAACCAGGTATTTGTTTTGAACAGAATTGTAAAGTTGCCAAAACGGATTTCCATAGAGCATTTCGAGTTTTTTAATATTTTCTCCAGGTTTTATTCCCAACGGGATAACACCTGCATATTTATTATCAATTTGTATCAGATAAAAAGTCTTGTCAGCAAATTCTAACTTCTTTTTCGTTATACCAGGTTTAGCCTCATTAAAGTTAAGGTAGAAAGGGGTTTGTTTCATCCCATTCGTTATTGTTTGGTCAAAAGTTTGACTTCTGAGAACTTTGAAAGAAAAATCGTCTTTCAAAGTTTCGAATACCGGAAGTGGTTTGTAAATTACAGGCTGTGGTTTATTTCCCCAAAAATATTCCTTGATATAATTTATTTTTGAAATTGCAATATTGCTAATAATTTCACTATAGGATTTACTGTAATAATAAAATGACTGCAAATTAGCCACAGCTTCAAATGCACCGTTGCTTTTTGCAAGTTCCATATAATTTTTGGCCTCGGTAAATTTTTCTTCCATAGTTAAACAAATCCCATGTAGCAAATAATAGTTTGCCGGGAGTTTAACGCCGGAAATTTTGCATTGCCCTTCAATAACATTCAATTGGTTTTGAGCCGCAATAAACTCTTCTTTTAATATGAATACTGTTGTTAGGTTTAACCTGGCAGTATAAAGTCTCGGATTCCGTTCCACAGCATCGCGCAAATATTTTTCGGCTTCCTGTAATTCAAATATACGGCTTTCAGTTTCAGTATTTACCGCTCTTTGTTTTAGCCCAGCCCTTAATCTTTCGGCAGGGTCTATTTCGCAGGGGTAAAGAAACCAGTCCGACAATTCATCTGTTGCAGACAGTTTAAGTGCCTGGGAGAGTCTTATGGCCCCCATATTATTTAAAATTTCGGCACTAATAAAATCATTTTTTAGTAAGTAATCGTAAAGCAGCCACGATTCTTGCGAATAACCATTTACCTGAAGAAATAAGGCCGATTCTAATGCATGGATAAGCGGTTTTATCTGCTTTATTTGATCGGCAGCAATTTCTATTCGTTGTACCTTGGTTGGATATCCCGGATTCTGCACTATTTTATAACGTTTGTAGATTTTATTTAATAAGCCAGGATAAACCGAAAAAGAGGAGAAGCCGCCCAGATAGGCATACTTGAGTCCAAAAGCGTCAGCTTTTGCTTCGATATATTTTTTGTTTTCTAACGAAACTTTCAGATCCTTTTTATATCCCAAAATTTCGTTAAATCCTCCCGAATAATCATGGTCATAATAATAATGTCCCAATTCGTGCCCAACGATGCATGCAAGGGCATTTAGCGAATCGCTGCCAAATCCTTTACAAAAATCATAAAATCCCTCACTAACCATTATCTCTTTGGAATGAGGGGCATATTCTGCTATAAATTTTTTGTTTTTACTAACCTTCAACTCAGGCACACCTCTAATGCTTCCGGTTGCATTTCCGATGGTTTCCATCACATATCGGATATTTTTTGTCTTATAATGATTATCGGGAAGGTATTGAGCAAAAAGAGATGAGGGTACAAATATCCACAGAAATGCAAGAGATATAATAAAAACACAATCAATTCGCATGACATTACTTTAAATAATATTTACCTCTTAACCTTGCCAGTTCCCATGGGCTTTGAGTTCCATTTGAGCGTCGCTCAACAGCAATACGAGTATTGATAAAAATATCTTCTACCCGTTGACTAACTTTAAGTTGGTTCATTAATTCTTCGGTATATAATCCATTTTCTCCAATTCCATCGGAGGCAAAGGATCCGGGGGAAGTAGAAAAAGCCACAATAACTCCGCTGGGAGGGTGTATGCTTGCAAGTCCATCAGGACCTCCCCGGCTCCAACTCCGGAATGGATTGTTTCTACAGGCATCGAGAATAAGCAGGTTCAAGTTGTTATCGTCGGTTTCCGATAAAATGTCGACCACCCGCTCTACATCAATGGCTTCAAAAGCAACATCACTTTTATTTTTTAGCTGGGCGTTAACAGGCAGCATATAGTTTTTGCCATCAACCTGTATTCCGTGGCCGGCATAAAAAACCAAAGTAACATCGTATTGGTTGATGTTTCGGCCAAATTCTTTTAAGGTATTGATAAGTGCCTGGTAGTCGAGGTCGGTACGGTACATTACTTCAAACCCCATGCCCTTTAGCAATTCGGCCATATCTGCAGCATCTCTTGAAGGATTTTTAAGTTCGGACGAATATTGATATTTTGAATTGCCAATTACCAAAGCCAGCCTTTTTTGGCCTACTACCAGTTTTTCGGGAGGTTCGTGCCGAATAATTTCAATATATTTTATTTGTTTTTGCCCAAGTTGGTTAGTTATTTCAAGTTTAAACATGTTGTTGCCAGCCATAAGTTGTGCCCTGTATCGAAAAAGACCGTTTACCAGATCTACATTTAAACCATTAATTTCCATTTTTGCTATACCATCGTTATCGATTGAATAACCGGAAATTAAAAAATCGGCTTCCTGAGTTTCGGCCTTATCAGTGCTCGAAAATGGGGCATCCAGCACAATACGTGGCAAACCAGTGGTTTTAGTTTCAGCCACCAAATAGTCCATGCTTAAATAGTCGACCAAAACCGTCAACCCGCTGCCAACTGTCATAATAATTCCTCCCCCAAACAGGTTTTCGAATGGCGCAGAGCCTATTTGTTGATGGTTGATGTAAAATGAATACCGGTTGTCCTTTTTGCGAATTGTAATAACATTTAATTCTTTGGGATCAATACCTGTTACAATTTGCGGTACAACAATATCCTGAACAGTTTCATTAAATCTCCTAACCATAACTTGTTTGGATGGAGCAAGACTAAAACTATACTGTGACATATTTTCGAATGAACAGCCCCATGATATGGAAAACAGGCTATTTAATGCTTTTGCGTTCTGATAATTTATCCTGATACAACATGAAATTTCAAAATCGCGGTTTGCATCAATATTTTGCTCATTGGCAATAATCATAGAACTATCGCGAGGGGCAATTACTTCGCAATAATTATTTTCTACAATTTTAGCAGAGCCCAGTTGATCATTTATTCCAATTCCTAACCATTGGTTTGAATTATCTATAAAAGGCTCGTGAAAAAGAGGTTGCCGTATTAATTGAGCCGTACTTTGGCTATAAACTACAAATGTGGTTAACAAGAAAATATTTAATACGATTAAAGCAAATGTTCTCATGGTATATTAAAAAACCGGAATAACATAACCTGAAATATAGCAAACCCTCCGATCGGGATTATTGATCAGCGAAATATCGGTGAGTTTTGGAGGAGCTTCCTCACCTTTGCCTTCAAATTCGATTTGTATCTGAATTTGATGCTTTTTTTTCAATTCTTCGAGGTATAAACCAACAATATTCTTTACTGATTCAGCTCTTTTTTTGGAAATGGCAAGGTTTTTATTCTGCCGTAATTCAATATTTGGAGATCCTTGCAAATCGGCATACCCAATAATTTTTATTTTAACCTTCATAGGTTTGTTACCATATGCTTCCTCGTTTTTCCATTCTGTAATTAATGTATTGAAATCGTTTGCTATAATTTTTTTTAGTTCCTCTTCTCCGGTTTTACTAATAATTGAGCTACCGGTGTCAAAATATACATCCGATTTAAGTTTTTTATCCAGTTCCTTTTCGAAGCTTTTATGAATGGCACTCACCTCACGGCTTAAATTGCTCAAGCGTTGCTGATAAGTTCGTATTTTATCGAAATTTTTCTTCTTATTCGAATCGAAAGAACGGGAGGGGGCAAGATTATCAATTTGAGTTTTTACCTCCTCAATTTCCTTTGTTTTTTGATCGACCAGCGCGATAAAATCCTCAGATGAACTATTGGGGTTACTTTCTATTTTTTGGTTAATTTCTTTACGCAGTTCACTGGTTGCAAGTAAAAGTTCATCGGCAGCAGCCGATGTTTTTTGTATTGATTCGGTTCGGGCAAGGTTTGCAGGGTTAGAACATGAGGAAATAAAAAATTGACATGAAAATGAAAAGATGAATATCAGCCAGAATAGATTTTTCTTCATCATAGCATTATTTTTTGTTAAATACGGAAGCCTGTCCGGTTCATCGGCAGCAAACTGTACATG
>JAIFLU010000232.1 GCA_020048915.1 Bacteroidota bacterium
TATTGAAGTTACCCCTACGTTGGAAGGTGTTTTAAACGAACGCGACGAATACATTGATCGTGCCATGGAATATATTCTTTCCGGCAAATAAAAACCTCAATAATTGCGAAGACTATTGTTTTTTTTCTTTTATCTTTTTTTCAACAAATGAGCCTATAAAATAGCCAACTGCACTGAATAATCCGGTTTTTACAGCTTTATTAGAAGTTGAATTTGAACTTTTATGCAGAAAAAAAGATGCTGCCAAGCCGGCAACTGCCCCAATTATGCCACCTTTTGAAATATTACTATCTGACAACATTTTTCAATTAATTTTTGTACAAAATTACACTATATTTATTGCCTGCAAAGCTAATTAACTACTAATTATTAAATCATTCAGGTATGAAACGCACCATCGTGTTTTTAACATTATTGTTTTTTGCAATGAACTACCCTAAATGTCAACAATTCGAAACTAAATTAATCCCCTATCCCGAAAAAATCACTGTAAATGACGGTATTTTTGCATTAAAACCGTCCTTTACAATTTCCGTTACCGGGAATTCCGATCCCCGAATCTTTCCGGCTGCAACCAGATTTCTTAGAAGACTTGATGGCCGGACAGGCTTATTTTTTTCTCAGGCTCAGATTACAGCGAACGAAAGCAATCCATCAGCTTCTTTATTGATAAAAATTAGTCGCCCGGGGAAAATAATACTTGGTGAAGACGAAAGTTATTCGCTTCAAATTAATTCGGAACAGGTCATTTTGGAATCGACAACTGATTTAGGAGCAATGCACGGTTTAGAAACATTACTTCAGCTTCTTACTAACCAGGAAGGCACTTATTATTTTCCACAGTGTATTATTCAGGATAAGCCCCGATTTGTTTGGCGGGGCCTTATGATTGATGTAGGACGGCATTTTTTACCGGTGGATGTCATCAAAAGAAATATTGACGGTATTGCCGCAGTTAAAATGAACGTTTTACACCTTCATTTAACAGAGGATCAGGGCTTCAGAATAGAAAGCCAAACTTTTCCGAAGCTTCATGAAATGGGATCGGACGGAGAGTTTTTTACCCAGGAGCAAATCAGAGACATTATTAAATATGCAAACGCTCGTGGAATCAGAGTAGTGCCTGAATTCGACTTACCAGGCCATGCTACTTCCTGGCTGGTTGGTTATCCAAATCTGGCGAGTGCTCCCGGACCTTATAGCATAGAACGAAAATTTGGCATTTTTGACCCCACACTTGATCCTACCCGAGAATCGACCTACGAATTTTTAGACGTTTTTTTAGGAGAAATGACTCAACTATTTAACGATGAATATATTCATATTGGAGGAGATGAAAACAACGGAAAGCAGTGGACCAATAACCCTGAAATACAGGCTTTCATGAAAACCAATGCTATCCCAAACAACCATGCGCTGCAAGCATACTTTAACAGAAGAATTCTGACAATTTTAGGTAAGTACAATAAAAAGATGATTGGATGGGACGAAATAATGCAACCCGATTTGCCAAAAAATACTGTGATACAGTCGTGGCGAGGTAAAGAAGGATTAACTGCTGCCGCTAAAGCAGGTTATCAGGTGTTGCTTTCGAACGGTTACTATATTGATTTGATGCAACCAGCCAAAGATCACTACCTGAACGATCCGCTTCCTGCCGGAATTGACCTTACCGATGAACAAAAAAAGCTTATTATGGGAGGAGAAGCAACCATGTGGTCTGAAATTGTGACGCAGGAAACAGTCGATTCAAGAATTTGGCCACGTACTGCTGCGATTGCAGAACGGCTATGGTCACCTGCCAGTGTAGTGAATATCGATAATATGTACCAAAAGCTCGACGAAATTTCAATTCAATTAGAAGAGTTAGGTCTCACACACCTGAAAAACACCGATATGATATTGCGAAGGCTTTGTCAAAGCTATAATACTAAACCGCTAAAAGTATTAGTAGATGCAATTGAACCTGTTCAATTCTATGAACGTGCCGGAACAAAGGAGGTGAGCTATACCAGTTTTTCGCCATATACAAGAATTGTGGATGCTGCCCAGGCAGATGCACCTGACGCATTGGTATTTAACGCTCAGGTTGAAAAATATTTACTGGATAAAAATAAAGTTTCGTACCAAAAAATAATAAATCAACTCACAATCTGGAAAGAAAACCACTATTATCTACTGCCCAATATAAATAACAACCCCGTACTGAAAGAGATAGAACCAATCTCTGCAGATTTGAATAAATGTGCTCAACTTGGGTTAGATGCGCTTGCCTATCTGGATAAAAAGAAAAAGCCTAAAGAGGATTGGAAAACTTCAGCAGCAGCAATTATTAAAGATGCAAAAGTCCATAAAGCGCAAACCGAGCTTCGAATTATCCCCGGAATCGAAAAATTGGTAGAATATGCTTCAAAATAAAAAATAATTACATTTGCACCTTCATTTGAAAAATTGCCTTTAAACAATTGTTTGAAGGCATTTTTTTTATTCTAAAGGATTGGTATGTGGGTGTTTTTAGCAATTGCTTCAGCAGTATTTTTAGGAATCTATGATATTTTCAAGAAAAAGTCGCTAAAAAACAATGCTGTTTTGCCCGTTCTGCTTTTAAGCACCAGCACAAGTGCTCTGTTGTTCATCCCCTTCATGCTGATCTCGAAGTTCAATCCATTGCTGCTCACAGGCACGCTTTTTTTCGTCCCGGAGATTTCGTGGCATGACCATTTTCTGATACTTATAAAATCGTGTATTGTAGCCTCCTCATGGATATTGGCCTATTATGCCATGAAATACCTTCCCGTAACCATTGTATCCCCCATTCGATCAACCGGACCCATGTGGACTTTACTGGGAGCAGTTTTAATATACTCTGAACAGTTAAATTGGGTTCAATGGATGGGAATTGGAGTAAGCATGCTGTTTTTCTATCTGTTTACACTGATTGGAAATAAAGAAGGGGTCTCATTCAGGAAAAACAAATGGGTATTTTTTATTATGGCTGCAACATTAATTGGGGCAGCATCCGGACTGTATGATAAATTCCTGATCCGAAAGGTTAATAACATGGCAGTTCAAGCATGGTTCAGCATTTATATGATTCCGGTTATATTACCTTTCGTATATACTTTCTGGTACCGAAAGCTGGGAAAAACAACCCCGTTTCAGTTTCGGTATACCATTCCGCTAATTGGGATTACCTTAACCATAGCCGATTTCTGCTATTTTTATGCCCTTACCGATGAAGCATCGCTGATAGCAATTGTTTCATCACTTCGAAGAACTAGTGTACTTGTAACTTTTTTGCTGGGAGCCCTGCTTTTCAAAGAGAAAAACATTACCCGTAAGCTGTTGCTGCTCATCGGTATGCTGCTTGGGGTGTTGATTATTGTTTGGGGATCGGTTTGAGGTCTCGCCAGTTACTAGGACTATGTAAAAATTTGCTCCGTAATTTTCCCGAATTTTAATTTGTGAATTATTCAGATTAAATTGCACTCCTATAAAAAATCTGATTAATCAATGCATTTTTACTGTTAAACCACTTGCTAAAAGCAATGGAACAAATTCTTATAACGAACAATTACTATTTAAACTTATAACAATTCCATGTTAAAACAACTTTTACTTGGCGATGAGGCGATAGCTCAGGCAGCACTTGATTCGGGGATTTCAGGAATATATGCTTATCCAGGCACTCCTTCCACTGAAATTATGGAATATATTCAACACTCAAAGCAAGCGGAGACTAATAGTGTTCACTGCAAATGGTCGACTAACGAAAAAACTGCCATGGAAGAAGCCCTTGGAATGTCGTATGCCGGCAAAAGAGCTATTGTTTGTATGAAACATGTTGGTTTAAACGTTGCAGCCGATGCCTTTATTAACGCAGGGATGACTGGCGTAAACGGCGGATTGATAATAGTCTCTGCCGATGACCCATCGATGCATTCTTCTCAAAACGAACAAGACTCGCGTTTCTACGGAAAATTTGCCATGGTACCTGTTTTGGAACCCAGCAACCAGCAGGGAGCTTACAACATGATTTTATATGGTTTTGATCTGTCAGAAAAATTTCAAACACCGGTTCTTTTTAGAATAACTACCCGATTGGCCCATTCCCGAACAGGAATTGAACTATCTAGACCGCGCCCACAGAACCCTATAAAGATGCCAAAAGATACGCGGCAGTTTATACTTCTTCCGGCAAATGCCCGAAACAGGTATAAACGACTTATAAAACTTCAGGATGATTTTATTAATGATTCAAAGACAAGTAATAATGTCACTTTAATCGAAGGAACCAATTATGACCTGGGAATTATAGCTTGCGGACTGGCTTATAATTATCTCATGGAAAATTTTGATGATCAGAAATGCCCTTATCCGCTCCTAAAAATTGGACAATACCCATTTTCAACAGAACATATCGATACGTTAACTTCTAAATGCAAAGAAATACTGGTACTCGAAGAAGGTTACCCATTTGTTGAAGAACAATTAATTGGTTTAACCAAATCCCAATATACTATCAAAGGACGGCTAAACGGAACCCTTCCCAGAGATGGAGAATTAACACCTTCGCTGATAGCGCTTGCTCTTGGAAAAGAAACCTCCAGTTACTACGAAGTCCCCGAATTGGTAAGTCAACGGCCACCTGCTTTATGCAAAGGGTGTAGTCATATCGATTTATACAATGCCCTGGAAGAAGTGGTTAAAGAATATGCTCATCAACGGGTTTTTTCTGACATTGGCTGCTACACTTTAGGAGCCCTTCCTCCCTATAATGCTATCCATTCGTGCGTGGATATGGGAGCATCCATCACCATGGCTAAGGGAGCCGCTGATGCAGGAGTTTTTCCTTCTATTGCCGTTATTGGCGACTCAACATTTACCCATTCGGGAATGACCGGGTTATTGGACGCGATACTTGAAAACTCAAATATCACCGTCGTTATTTCGGACAATGGAACTACGGGAATGACCGGAGGACAGACTTCATCCGCAACCAACCGGTTAGAGCAAATATGCAAAGGACTGGGAGTAGAAGAAAGTCATTTGCGCCTGATAATTCCATTAAAGAAAAACCATGAGGAAAATATGCAGGTTATTAAAGAAGAACTAGACTATAGTGGTGTTTCAGTGATAATTTCACAACGAGAATGTATACAAACTGCTTCCCGCAAACATCGAAAGTAACCCTTTAAATTGTTGAAAATAAATCATTCTATTTTTGAAAAAGCAATTCCCTTAAATTTCAAATGACAGGTGAAAACTAAGGAATTAAAGAAATTAATAACTTAAAACTATGATAAAA
>JAIFLU010000087.1 GCA_020048915.1 Bacteroidota bacterium
GAAATATTTTTAAATAGAAAATTTGCCAGTTTAAAAGAAGTATTTCACCCTTTAAAAGAAGTCGCATTTTTGTTTTTCTCCTTCTAATTAGATTAGCGCTGTAATAAAATTTCTAATGAAACAGAACGAATTTAATAATGCCAACCACTTAACAATATTTAAGCTTTTGGTGTACAGGACTTTGGCTATTAAAATACGCAAAAATTAAATTTTTTCTCTTTTGGACGGTGATATATTCGAATTACCTCCATTTATAAAAAAACACAATTTAATTAATAATTCATTTAAAAATAAAACCTATGAAAAAACTAATTCTTTTACCCATTCTTTTACTTTCTCTATCAGTTTTTGCCCAGGAACTAAAAATTGGCCCTGTGGTTGGGTTTAACTTTGCTAAATATGGATATGGCCCCAAAATGGACGAAGTTAAAATGCCTTCAATATTGAGGACCCAGCTTGGAATTGTTGGTGAATACAGTTTAACTGAAATGTTCGCCCTTAAGAGTGGAATAATATTGGTTGGGAGAGGTACAAAAATGAAAGCAGATGTAACTGAAAATGGGATTCGTTCTACTTTAGAATTTAAGGTTAAAACATTAAATCTTCATATTCCTCTTTTGGTAGGTATTAAGCTGCCAGTTAACGATTTAGATTTTGCTATTTTTACAGGGCCAAGCCTTGGCTTTGCTTTAAGTGCCAAAGGGGATGGCTCTTGGTCTAATATAGGCACTATTGGTGAAGGTAGTGGTTCAAATAATACAATACCAATAGGTAATAATGATTCCGATTTTATAAAATCAACCGATATGGGGTGGGAATTTGCTGTAGGGGCTGGTCTGAGCAAGTTTAACTTACCACTAAATATTACATTGTCTTATACACTGGGATTAACTAATTTAGATCCGAACCCAGAGCCAAATTCATACATGAGAAACCGGTCCCTCAACTTTACAGTAGCTTATTTATTCAAAGTAAAAGACTAAAACTTTAATAGTAACGAAACGCTGTTGTGAATCATGCAATAAAGCAATGGCGGTTCTTCTATAAACCCAATATTACAAACAAATAAAAAACAACAAAATGAAAAAGAGTATTTTCACCATTGCGATACTATTCTACTTTGCGGGGTTAAGTTTTGCACAAACCGTAACCGTTGCCGAACCGGAATTTATTAATACCTCATTTTATGTAGTAAACAATAAACCCGCTAAGCTTGAAAAAGCAATACCACATGAATACTCAAGGCCAACAGCGGGCAGCATCCTTATAGGGGGATATGGCCGAGTAAAATTTAATCAGGTTAAGGGGAATGCTTCCTCAACGCGCATTACTGCTGCCGACAATAGTTCTACATTTATTGTCCGTACCTATAACAACGAAATAGATCCAGTAGACGAAATTGCCATTATTAAACTGGAAGTTACCGGCGAAAACCGAAAATACCGGCTTATGCAGGACGATATGTTTGGCCAGACTAAAAACTCCGATTTGCAATATATACCCTTTGAGGCTAAAAAATATGGTAAAAGCTCCTATTTAATTGAAATAGCCCAAAAGCTGGAACCTGGCGAATATGCCATTTGCTATCGTCATGCTTCGGATGTGTTGAATTGTTTTGGGGTTGATTAATGGGCTTTGTATTCAATTATTAAATCCTATTGCCAGCTTTTTTTAGAAAATAAAAATAAAATAACCTTAAATCTTAAACTTATGAAAAAACTAATACACACACTTATTGCACTATTTATGGTTGTGGGCGTGCAGGCTAAAATTATACAAGTAAACAACAATGCTGGAGCTTCGGCAGATTATGCTTTGCTGCAAACTGCAATTGACAATGCCAATAGTGGAGATACATTATATTTATCAGGTTCTCCAAACTATTATGATGCATCAACTACTGTGCGGCTAAACAAAAAACTAACTTTAATTGGCCCAGGCTTTTTCTTAGGAGAAAACAATCAAACGCAATCTTCAAACCAAACTGCAAAGATTTATGATTTTGAGATTGGGGAAGGCGCCGATAATTCTGTATTAATTGGATTAGATTTCAATTATTCCGGTTATGAAATAACATTTAATAAAAAAAAGCGGGACGGAACAACTGGGTCAAACACCTCTAACAATGTGCTTATAAAAAGAAATAAAATAGATCGAATTAGTTTATACTATGCTTCGGGAACTATTATTGAGCAGAATTATTTTAATTCAAATTATAGCAATATCTTTTTGGATGAGACTTCCTCTAATACATTAATTCAATGCAACATAATTATAACCTCCAGTAGCTATGGAGGAATCCAAGGTCCAGGATACGGATATGCTTTATCAAATACTGTTATCAGAAGTAATACCTTTTCAAAAGGTCTAGTACAACTTGTTGGTGTTGAAATCGATAATAATGTTTTTTTTAGTGGCATCTTGGATAATTGCGATAATAATGTTTTGAAAAACAATGTTTGGGTTTCAAGCGAAGCGGTTGCAATACCAACCAGTAGTACAGGGAATACATTATCCAACAATAAATTTACGGCTACTGCCGGAGATATTTTTGTTAAAGCCACACCTTCTATTGATAATGAATTTAAACTTAAAAACGGCTCTCCTGCTATTGGTGCGGGCATTGATGGAATTGATGCTGGGGCATTTGGGGGAATTTCTCCTTACAAACTTTCAGGTCTTCCAGCAATTCCAGCAATTTATGAGCTTACAACCACTGGTATCGGAACTAAAGAAAACGGGTTGAAAGTGGTAGTGAAAGCAAAATCGAACAATTAATTCTGCAAGTATGAAAATTAACATATTCATTTTTTTAATTCTCGGATATTGTAGCTCGGTTTTAAGCCAGAAAATAGTAAAAGCCGAGTACTTTATTGATGGTGATAAAGGTATTGGAAAGAACACTCCCATTTCTATTGCTCCGGCAGATTATAAAGAGGATCTTTTGTTATCATTTAATGTGAACCTCAACAATATTTCTTCAGGTATGCATACCCTTTATCTGCGGGTACAGGATGAAAACAAACACTGGTCCATTGTATCTCCGCAATTATTTCAGGTTGTGTCAACTTTGGGTGTCATAAACATAGTAAAAGCTGAATACTTTATCGACAGCGATCCCGGTATTGGTTTGGGCAAAAACATCTCAATTAATTCGCCCACAGCGGAGCAATCCATTACGTTCGATTTGGATCTGAATAGCCTTAAAACAGGGCTTCATACCTTTTATGCAAGAGTAAAAGATAGTAATAATATATGGTCTTTTGTTTCCAATCAAAACTTCTATTTGACTGATGATGCTGGCATAGCAAAGGTAAAAAGCTTTGAGTACTATTTTAAAGGCACAAATGGTAACAGCCCTTCTTACATATTTAGCAGTTTTGCGCCCGCCTCTGTTGTTGAATTAAATAATGCCGATCTTTTAGCCAATGTTTCGGAGTTGGAGTACGATAAGCAATATACCTTATATATAAGGGCATTGAACGATAATGGCAAATATAGCCCCTATAGTACTCTGTTATTTACATTCAAAAAACTGAACACTGGAATCGATAATCTCCAATCCGCCGGACTTTCCGTTTACCCAAACCCTGTTGCCGATTATCTTTACCTAAACGATAACAGACCAGACAGAACTTCTTCCTTGGCCTATTCTCTTTATGATATGCAAGGCAAAAAAGTTTCCGAAGGGCAGTTCGAACAAAACCGTATAGATTTGAACGGTTTGGCTTTAGGAAATTATATCCTGATAATAAAAGATGGAGAAACTATTTATAAAGGTGAGGTGCTTTTAAAAAAATAATAACCTGTTGGTAATACATGCCAATCTAAGCATGGCTAGGGATTTCCAACAGATTTAAACTCATAAACCAATGGCATATAGTAAACTAAAATTAGTGTACTATACACTTTTTTTATTTTCACATTCTTTACAATTTCAAGATAAGAAAATAAGAAGAAAGGTTTTTTGGAACAAATGACTTATAGAATTTCGGAAGGGTTAAAACCGATTCCTGGTGAAATAAATGATACAAATGTCGATAAATACTTTCAAGCATTTACAAATGCTTCCACAAAAGATACAAATCAGTTAAAACTTATTAAAGTATAATACTCCCCCAAAATCTATAAAAAGTATAAAATATGAGGTATCCATTGTTTTTAATTTGTAATTTTTTTATTTTCATTTTATTTGATTTGGCCAGCATAGCTCAGATAAATGGCGTACTAAAAGAGAAGTTGGATAGTGTAATTATTGACGATATTGATAGTGATTATACAGATATTGAAACCTATAGATATATTTACGATCAAAACAACAGACCAATAAAAAGAATACCTACAAATTGGCGTTTATCTAGTAAGGAATTTCATTATTCTGGCATGATTGATTATGGCTACAATAGTGATGGACTAATTGAAAGCCGAACTATCTATGATTATTATTCAAGTTATGAAGGGCCTAAAAAGGACTATCGTTATAAAATTCAATATTCATACGATCTAGACAAGAAATTAATGGAGAGTATTGGTTTAGGATGTTCTTTTTCGAATTGGGATTACCATATGAAAATAAGTTGCCAGATAAAGGATAATCAATTCAGCTACTCCCTCTTTAAAATTAAAGGAGATAACTGGAGTAATGAAAGAGATTCTATTATCTATTTTTTCAACGGCGCAAAAAAAGATTCCGTTTGGACCTTTAGTTTGCCAAATAATGAGACTTTAAAGCCGAATATAAGAGAAATATACAGCTATGATTTAAAGAATATGAGAGGTATTGCACTTGAATATCATGGGGGGAGCTTATATTCAAAAATTGAGTTTTCATTTAATTCGGAGTATTATTTAACTGAATATAATGTATTTCGAATTATTGGTGGAGCTAAAAAACCAGTATCAAAGCTATCAAGAGAATTTGACAGGTACGGAAACCTATTACTTGAAATCGATTCATCTTTTAGCACAAGTAAATCAAAATGGGAATTTAAAAGAAGAATACAATATTCTTATAATTACGATACACCCTTAAATGAAGTTTCTTACAATGAACAAGAGTACTTAATAAATCTGGCAACTGATGCACATGTATTTAAAGATGGAGAAGGTTTTTTTTTCCCAAAGCTGGACTTCATGCAAATTTCATTTAAGAATAAAGTGACGGATATAATTGTTAATTCTGGTTACATAAGTGAACACATTCATTTTTATTATTCAAATTTTCACAATACTGCAAAACCAACATTATCTCTTTCAGCAGCCTCCTTAGATATAACTGCTTCTGAAAATAACTCTGGATCATTTAATATAATTTCGAATATAAGCTGGAATATTAATAGTGATCAGGTCTGGTTAAAGGTAAACAAAGATTCAGGATCAGAAAATGGAGTTATATCGTTTACAGCTTCAGCAAATACAATGGCAGAGCCTCGAACTGCCATAATAACTGTTTCGGGGAGCGGAGTTACTTCAAAAACGATAATAGTCACCCAAGCAGCTGCTTTAGCTATCCTTTCTGTTTCTACAACCACCTTAAATATTGGGGCATCAGCAAATAGCACGGGAACATTTGATATAACCTCAAATACAAGCTGGAACATTATTTGCGACCAGTCATGGCTTACTTTAAACAATGTATCAGGTACAAAAAATGCATCTGTTAAAGCTACTGTTTCGGCTAATCCAGGTGTAAACCAACGAAAGGCTACAATAACAGTTTCAGGTAATGGAATAGATTCTAAAACAATTGCAGTAACTCAGGCATTAGGGATTACAGGAATAATTAAGGATGAAAATCCTTATATTAAAATTTATCCTATTCCGGTAGAAGAAAAATTACTTGTCGATCTAGTAAGTGGGCAAATTTTTTCTGAAATTAAACTACTAACAACTAAAGGAATTGAAGTTTTTTCTTCTAAAAGTATAAGAGATATGAATGAGGTGGATATGAGTAATTATTCTACAGGCTTATATTTTGTTAAATTGATAGCAGCAGATGGAAGCTCCTTTATAAAGAAAATATTGAAGCAATAGCATTAATAATATATTTTAATCCTATAATGATGTTGTTCTTAGGTTTAAACTCTGTTCAAAATATACTCTTATATCTCTATTTGAATTATTATAGATTAACGAATTAGTGCCTATGTTTAAAGAGTTATACAGGTTACCATGAGAATTAAAATCACACTATTTCTCTTATTTCTAACTTGCTTCCAGCTTAGGGGACAATCAATTCAAAGTTATAGCGCAAAAGAAATCGGCTGGTATGCTCTAAGCACCGATAATTTTGAAATACTTAATCCCTATAATGGATTTAAAAAAATTCCAAGGCAAAACTTTCAATCATTAAAAAAGGGGGCTTTAATATATGGTCATCCTATGAAATATGTTGGCTTAAAAGGAGAATGGTTTACTTTTTACGGATATTCAATAACTGGTAAAGATTATTCTTTTAACTGGCCTATTACACTTAATAAAAAACACTTTGAACGCACTACTTTTGGCATCTTCAAATATCTAGGTAAAGGAGCTAATTGGGATTATGGTTTGATAAAGGAAGATACCCTTTATGGGCTAATTAATCCCTATGAAGAAACCATTAATGCATTTATAATAAGAAACAACGTACTTATTGTTCCGTGCCACGATTTTAATATTAATAAAGAGGTGCTTGAATTACTTGACCCGGATTACAAATTAGGTGAAATAGATGAAATTGAAATTTATGATAAAAACAAAGAGTTAAGTTCAGTTCTATTATTTTCCATAATGCTTATTAGTGGGGTGCTCTTTTCAGGTGGTATTGTGTTTGGATTCCTATTTAAAGATAAAATTGATTTTGTTGAGAATAAATTATTAGTCAATGGATCAGAACGACTTGAATTAATTTTCATTAAAGGCACTGTTTTCGAATCTCTTTTAAAAACCACAACGAGAACTACCTACACAAAAACAGGCAACTTATGGGATTCAACCACGAATTATTATTACAAAACTACTATTAGGTTCATTGACGAAAGCAGGAAAAAATACAAAATAATAAGGTATTATAAATTAGGTTTTTATGTTGCAGAGGGAGATTCGGTGTATTGTTTATCAGGGAAAATTAATAATAACCCCTTTCAACTTCCTTTTATCATTACATATTTTCCAAGGTATGATAACTATATTTCCTCTCCTAAAAACTATTATTGGCAAATATCCTTTTCTGTTCTTCAATATAAATACGTAAGAATTTTCGCCATTTCGTTTTTACTTATTCTTTTGATTGTCCCAGCCATTGGATATATGTTAAATCAAAAACATCTTTCTTTACTTCGTTTCTACCTGATAGATTTATATAAAAGCACGGATTACATGTATGCTATATTTTTTACAACCCTTCTATTTTGCATAATTTCACTCAATATCTCTAAATTGGTGCGGGTTTTCCAAATCAAAAAAGACATAACTAGTTATATCAATCAGTATTATTATTCAAAATACTAACAGCAAATGCTTATACAAAATTATATTAGCGAATTTTATTATAAAAAGTATTATTTTAATCGTTTCAATATGGCGATTCGACAAGTATTTGGTATTATTCCAGCTCTAATCATCTACTTTCTATTGTCCCATGAAAAAATCAATCCAATTACTGGCTTCGAAATGATTCAATTTTTTGGAATTTCAGTTTTTTTCAACTTTATTCCTACTATTGCATTAATTGTATTTTCAAGTTTTGCATCAGATCACTTTCATGATTTTTGGCCTGTTGGTCTAATTTTCGGGATATATGCTGCAATTGCCTTTTTTACACGCCAAAACGAACCATTTTAGCCTCGAACTAAGCATTAT
The DNA here is from genome assembly GCA_020048915.1 of Bacteroidota bacterium. Taxonomy (GTDB): domain Bacteria; phylum Bacteroidota; class Bacteroidia; order Bacteroidales; family JAAUTT01; genus JAAUTT01. The sequence continues at coordinate 7,843 of JAIFLU010000087.1, forward strand.
CAACATTTTAATCTTCTTTGGTAAATTCTCCTCCTCTTGGAGTGTACATTTTAAAACTTATTCGACTAATAGAATGATACCTTGTTCAGTTTCGGCAGAGAGCCTCATTTTGCAAAGGGATTATTCTACCTTTCCATCCCCTTCATAACCGTCTCCCATAATTTTTCCGCAGTTTTATCCCATGAAAATTTTTGGCGTTGTGCGCGACAATTAGCAATTAAGGAGTTTCGTAATTCAACATTAAAGGCCATAGCAGAAAGTCCGCCGGCAATAGAATCAATGGAATTCGGATCGACATACACAGCGGTATTCCCAGCCACTTCAGGCAGGGATGTAATGTCGGAAGCTACTGACGGGATATCGCATTGCATGGCTTCCAATAGCGGAATACCAAATCCTTCAAAATAGGGGACAAATGCCAGCGACCAGGCCGAAGCCAACAATTTGCTCAGCTCATCGGGCTCTTTTCTTCCGGTAAAAAGGATATCGCTTTTACTGGTGAGCCCTTGATAGGTAGCTCCCAACGCTGAATTCATAAAAAGCTTTTCGCCGACTACCAATAATTTAAAATTGCTGGAAGTTTGCTTTTTAAACTGATCAAACCCTTTTAATAGTCCTTCGACATTTTTTCGGGGATGCAGGCTTCCCACAAAAATAAAATATTCCGCTCCCTGGGTATAGCGCTTTTTTACGGCCAGTTTTTCGTCCAATGAAATGGGAGCGTACATTTCGTGTGCCCCATTGTATACTACATCAATCTTGTTTGGATTAATTTCATACGAATGGGCAATGTCGTTTTTTGAGAACTCCGATACTGTTGCAATTCGTGCTGCTTTCCTCGCAAATTTTGGGAAGAACTTGCGGTAGTAATAACGTGACGACCATGGTAAATCGGCTGGCCGGTGATGGAAATTAATATCGTGTATTACCGGTATTACCGGTATTTTTAACGAAAGCGGAACAAATCCGTCGGGCGATAAAAATAGGTCCGGTTTTATATTTCGCAAATAAAAGGGAACGGAAGCTTCCAACCAGGTAAACCAAAGCAAAGGATGACGCGTTGGAGGTGGAATGATCAATGGAGAGATATTACCGGCAAAAATAAATTGCTGGTCGTATGGACGGTCGAAGAGAAAAAAGAACTGATGTTCCGGGTGTTTCTGTGTAATTCGTTTCAGGGTCTGATAGCTGAACCAACCGATCCCATCAAGCTTATTGGGCTGTAAAAGTCGGGTATTTACCGCGATCTTCATGCAAAGTAATTTAGAGCCCTAACAGCAGGGAGTTCCACAAAGATAACGAAATGAGTGAAATAGCTGTACTTAATACAATTGCTTTAGCCAGAAAGTTGGCATCGAGGTCGAAATCCTTCGAAAGGGCAAACGGCGTTAACGCGATGGGCATGGCTGCATCCAGAATTGATGCATGAAATACCGGAATGGACAGTGAGAATAATTTCACCCCGAGAAATAGCAGGAAGGGCTTTATTGCTAAAACAAAAATAACCAATAGGAGCGCATTCCTCCAATCACGTAATTTTCCAAGATTCGAACTGCCAAAGAATATTCCAATGGAAAACAAAATTACCGGAGTAACCGAAGTGGCAATCATTTCCAAAGGTTTTGTAACGATTACCGGTAGTTTGATTTGCAGACCCAGAATGATAATTCCCAGTAGGACAGCAACAATTAATGGGTTCTTAATCAATGATAAAAATACTTTTTTAGAGTTGAATTCCCCGGTTTTCGAATACTCAAGATAAATCATACCGACACTGAAAAGCCAAACCAGATAAACAGCGGTGATGAGGGAAGCTTCGGGAAGATACTGTTCTCCTAAAAATCGTTCAATTACTGGAATGCCGATATAGGCAATATTTCCGTAAGCGAAGGATAAAAATAACGTCCTTTTTAGTCTGGATTCCAAACGGAAAGCCTTACTGACCAATAATGCCAGCCCAAAGCACGAAAGAATAAATACACTGTTCACCAAAAGAATTCGTCCGTGAATTTGAGGGTCCCAATCGAGTTTTATTAGAGAGGACAGGATAAGAGAAGGAAATCCAATGCGAACTACAAATTCATTCAATACTTCGACCCATTCGTATCGGGCAAGCTTTATCCTAAAAAAGAATGCTCCTAAAATTATAATTAAAAAGATGGGAAGAATGGTCTGCAAGTCGAACGATTGTTAGTAGGTTTTATTTATATAAGGACGAACATCGGTTACGATCATGCCGGCTGCATGAGCAGCAGTTATTCCCATATCGCCATCTTCAAAAACCTGGCAATCGCCTGGTTCAATACCCATTTTACGGGCACATTCCAGAAAGGTATCGGGGGCAGGTTTATGGTTTTCCACGTCGTTGGCCGTAATAACTACATCGAAGTAACTCCATATATCGAGCCAGTCGAGCATTAGTTCCACACTCTTGCGACTTCCTCCGGTTCCGATTGACATGGGCAATTTTCCATGGTATTTTAATACAAGGTTAAAAACGGGATCCAGCAAGCTAATACTTTCAACCCGTTTGAAGAACTCTGCCTGCTTCATTTTGGCAATTTCCGAAGGAGTATAACTGCAACCACTTTGCTCTTTCACATATTCGGCAAACCGTATGGTAGGCATACCAGTCATTTCGAGCATTACCTCCTTGCTAAAATGGTAGCCAAAAGTATCGCAAACCACCTGCCAGCATTCCATATGCACAGGCAGTGAATCTGCCAGTGTACCGTCCAAATCGAAAATCAGCCCCTTTGCCCGGGCATCTATATCTAGTATCATTATCAGAAATTTAAAGTTGTATCTGCTCCGAAAAGTCAAAATTCAATGATTTTCATCTGTTTTACCCCTAACCCCTCCAGGGAACCATCTGAAAATCATTGAATTTAAAGTCCCCCAAATGGGGTTTTAGGGGGTAAAAAACTTTTCGTAGTACTCTCCAGAGCTGCAAAGGTAAAAAAGTTACCGGAATAATGAGCTTTACCGTTTAGGAACGCTTGTTTTCCTTTTCAACTCCTTTTATATTTTGACATTAGTTTCGTTCGTATTTATTTACAGGCAATACTAAACAAAGGTTAAATATCCTATTTTTATAATTTCTAATAAAAAACAGAAAGGGAGCGAATGCTAACAAAGCCGAAATTGCAGGGGGAGCTGAAACAGTCATTAACATTGGGGGCAGCCATATTATTGGTGGTTAGTTCTATTATTGGTTCGGGCATTTATAAAAAAGTGGCACCTATGTCAGCCGAGCTTCTTTCTCCCACCCTCGTTCTAATCTGCTGGATTATTGCCGGAATAATTACTTTATTTGGGGCGCTTAGCAATGCCGAAGTCGCTGGGATGCTCGCCGATGCCGGAGGGGAGTATGTCTATTTTAAACGGATTTATGGACGCTTTATGGCTTTTATTTATGGATGGAGTGTTTTTACAGTTATTAAATCGGCCACAGTGGCCTCAATTGCTTATGTGTTCTCTCAATCGTTCAATTCAATAATTCCTTTGCCCCATTTATCGTCGGCAATCGAACAGATTAATTTTTTGGGCATATTCAAGCCTTTTGAAAATATTGGGGTCAAAATACTTACCATATTATTGATTGTTGGGCTGACCTTTCTGAATACCCGCGGATTAAGGGGAGTATCGTTTCTGAGTAAATCCATCACAAAACTGGTTTTTGGCGGGTTGGCCATTATTGTTTTATCGGGACTTTTTCTGAGCAAAGGAAGTTTTGCGAATATTACGACCAATTCAGCAGCCTATATTCCCCGTCACTGGTACGATTTTGATTTGATAAAAGCCATGTTTGGCGCTATGTTGGCAGCTTTTTGGGCCTACGAAGGATGGAACAGCATTGGTTTTATCGGGGGAGAAATCAAATCTCCTAAACGAAATATTCCCTTAGCGCTGGCAGGAGGTATTGCCATTGTGATTACAGTTTATTTGCTGGTGAATTTTACCTATATGTATGTGCTTCCAATCGATCATTTAATCGACGTATATAAAACCCAAAATGGCATTGCTGCAGTGGCAGTAGTTGGCCAGTTTGCAAGCAGTATTGGATTATTTCTCTTAACACTGCTTGTTCTTATGACTGTATTGGGCTGCACCAACAGCACCATTCTGATGCCACCGCGAATATACTATGCCATGGCAAAGGACAAATTATTCTTTCCGAAAGCCGCAAATATTCATCCTACCTACAATACCCCAAATCATGCATTGTGGATTCAGGCTATTTGGGCATCGGTTCTGGTATTGTCAGGGAGTTTCGATCAGCTAACCGATATGCTTGTATTTGCTGCATTCTTTTTTTATGGAGCTACCGCCCTGGGTGTTTTTGTAATGCGGGTGCGCGAACCTAATTTGGAGAGAGGGTATAAAGTATGGGGATATCCTATTGTTCCCGGATTTTTTATACTATTTTGCTTTGCCCTTGTGGTTATCACGTTCTATACCAATCCCCGTGAAGCTTTTCTTGGTATAGCCTTAATGCTTACCGGAATACCATTTTATATTTATTGGAATAGGAAGGGGCAATAGTAAGTTTTATCTTAATTTGCCTTAAGGCCTCCCATAAATAACCCCCTCATTCCGGTATCCCGATAAATTAAGGTGCCAATCGGGATATTGATTGCCTCCACTCTCTGCCCAGGGGGCAAACTTAGAGTAAGCTTTTATAATGCTGCTTTGTTCTGCAGGATAATCCCACTCCAATGGTAAATTTAAAGCCCAGGGTATATTATTGGCAGTTTTATAATACCGACCAAGTAATGGATTTGATGCATCAGTACCCGTGCCAAACAGATCGGTATTGGCTAAGTTGGTTGGCAGCATTCCCGGCAAATGGATTTCTATTTCCCGGTTTTTATTTCGAATTAAGAATGGGTTAAAGGGTATTGCTGCGAGAATTACCGGTTCAATTGCTGTATTGAAGGCAACAGATATGGTAATAGTATCCGCGACAATGAATGGATTCGACTTATCGGTATTAATAGTTTTATCCGATTGATTATTGGAAAAAAGATTGTAAACATCGTCAAAAGCAATAATGGTTGCCAGGCTATTTCCGGCCTCAGTACCGTTTTGGTTTAGATTTATATAATTCTGGGAGATGACATACCCTTTTACGCTTTTTATCAGATTGGCAGCAATGGGTAATTGAATTCCAAAACCATTATGAAGTTCGCTTCCTGCAGCTGTTACCAGAAATTTAATATTTAGCGCTACTTCCTGATTTTGGGCATTGCAAACCCGGTTAACCTGATATTGTATAACCAGGTCATTGAAATCATAATCTCCGCTTTCTGGCCATGAATCTTCAAAGGCGAGGGTTGCAAAACCGGTTGGCGAAGGGAAGTAATTATTGTAAGCGCGTAGGGCATCATCCGTATATTCATCAAAAGGATCTGAAACGCCATCTGCATCAGCATCGTTTATTTTCGGCATAGTCGGGATCAATTCCTTGTTAGAAGCATCCACAGGGTTTGTGGAAACAGTAAAAACAAGGTCGTTAAAATCCTGGTCACAGTCTTTTTCATCTCGGCGTATATCTTCGAACCCAACGATGTACTGGTTATTTTTTTCACTAATTACCAAAATAGTGTGGCGTTTTAAGCTGGGATTAGTTTCGGGGTTCAAATTATCGTTGGAATATAAGCTATAATTTTCCTTTCCAACTGCGTTTCCATCCCAGGCATCTTTTAGAAGGCACCAGCCAAGAATGGTTCCCGGGCCAAATTTTCCCAGATGAACTTTATCTCCCAAACTTAACGCACCACCACTGCCATCAAAGGATGCATTTGGATAAACAATGGTAATATCGCCAATTTCATTCGAACTCGATGGTTCGGAGCCTATTGGGTATGTGTAAAAACCCAATGTATTTTTACTATTTGTCCCTTCGTGTATAAAATTTACATAAACATCAGCACTGTCTTTAATTGTCAAATTCGAGGGAGTGATTTTGCTTAAATAGTCAGAGCGTTTAATGGATAAATTCTGGTGCTCGGGTAGGATGGCATTTATTTCGTCCAGAAAGGCTTTGTTTATAATGTTTCTGGGATATAGCAAATATTTTGGCTTGCCTAGTTCGCCCCAATCGCCCAGATACTTATAGCTTAGGTCTTTTAGTACATTAGAGACCTGAGTAATGCTTGTCTTCGAATCTACTATTTTACCACCTAAAACACACATTGCTTTTTCCTCGAAAATATCGAGGATAATAGCTTTAGGTAAACCAATATAACCGGGAGAGACTATTATCTTGGTTATATATCGTGGCAATATTGTTTTTGCTATTAGCCAGCCCTGAGCATTGGAAAATCCCTTTTCGGCCAAAATACCTAAACTGTCGGCACTATTATTTTTAGGAATATATAGGTTAATAGGTATTCCTTGCATGGGGACCCCTTGATTGTCGAGAATCCTAATTTTAACTTCAACCTCCTGAATCGTCGGGTAATTAAAACTTTCGACTACTTTAAGTTCTGAAATATTGGTAACCACCCGATCGGAATCATCTTGCTCACAAGTACAGAAATATATTGGACATGCTATAAGGCACAGTCTTGAATATTTCCCAAGATTTCTCATCCATAAATTATTTATATTCAACTACCTGTTAAAGCTTTGTAACTATAATTACAATTTAGATTACTATTTAAAATTTACATAATTGAGCGATAAGAAACAATACCCACATACAAATAATTAGCTATAAAATATTGAATTAGACAGATGAATTGGTTAAATTTAAGAGAGCAAAATAATTATAAATGAACCCATTGAAAAGATTAATTTTTGCTTTTACGTATTTATCCTTTATAAACACTGCTGCGCAGGTGAATGGCTTCAAAGCAAACAACGATACGCTTGAATTAATGTCAAACCAAAATATTACCATTGATATATTATTTAACGACAGTAAAGGGGATGCTGATTCTATTTATCTAGCCTATATCACACCATCTCTGAATGGAGAGGTAGTGAACAATTATAACGGCACAGTTACTTATTTTCCCAGGATTAACTATAGAGGAAACGATACTATTTATTACCGGGTCTGTACAAACACAATTCCGGTTTTATGCGACGATGCAGCCCTTTTTATTAAAATTGTTAAACCCACATTACCAAAACTTTTTATACCCAACACCTTTACTCCCAATGGCGATGGAATAAACGATTTTTTTGAAGTGAAGAATATTACCTTATATAATGCATCATTAAGGATATTTAACCGGTTGGGCAGACAGGTGTATATTAACAAAAAATACGATAATTCCTGGAATGGCAAGATCCGCCATGGAGAGAATGATAGGGAAGAGAATGATTTAATTGAAGGGGTTTATTATTACCTATTTACATTTGTTGAAATCGACGATTTAATGGCTGGTTACATCATAATTGAACGTTAAGAATGAGTGTGCAAAAATTGATATGGCAACTATCATTCATTTTCTTGTCAGCAAACATTGTTTTGTTAACGAATGGCCAGCAGATGTCGCAGTACTCGTTAATTATGCATAACCGGTTAAATGTTAATCCCGCTTTCTGCGGGGTCGACAAGTTACCTGCTTTCGAAACTTCATATCGAAACCAATGGCTTGGGGTTAAAGGCTCTCCAACAGCTTATATGATAAACGGGCAGGTACCTGTACCACGTTTCGATAATTCTATTGGCTTTGCTGCTACAAGGCAACATTTTGGGCTGGTAAATCAAACTTCAGTGACAGTTTGTTATGCTCACCATTTCAAAGTGCATCATGGTAAAATATCGATGGGTATTAAAGGTGGCTGGTATAATCAGATGGTAAACTGGAACCAGTCAATAACAATTCAACCAAACGACCCTTCTTTAGGCGTAGGTATTATTTCCAGTTCTTCGCCCGATTTTGGTGCCGGAGGGCTGTTCATAGCATCTAATTATTACGTTGGGTTATCAATACCTTCATTTTACCGCCATACCTTAGAAGGCAATAACGTTAAACAAAACATGGAGACGAATCCCCTTAACTGGCAATACTATTTCAACACAGGATTTACCAAAAGCCTTAACCAGCGTTTTAGTCTTAATTGCGATGTGGTGATTACCACTGCCCGAGGCATTCCGTTATATACAGGCATGTTGACTTCAATTAAATGGTATGATCATTTTTCTGCTGGAATGGGGCTGCATAATCTTAATATGGTTATAATTCATGCTGGATTTTTTGTGTTGCCGTTAGTAAAGCTAAATTATAGTTACGATTTGAATCTGTCAAAACTTTCGAATGTAACTTCCAATACCCATGAAATATCGCTGGTTTATTTTCCGGCTAATAAATTGCTAAAAATCGAATCACCTATTTATTAGAATAAAAAGATGGGAAGAAAAATTTACAGGACAAGAATAGAAAGGTTATTAGCGATTAATCAATTAAAACATATTCTTTATATATGGAGGCTTTTGCCTTTAGGCTTCTGCCTTCGGACTTCCGTCTTCGGACTTCGATTTCCATTTATATTTCTTTTTCTATTATTTAATGCGTCCATTGATATGGTTCAGGGACAGATAACCGATAGCTGCCATTTGGTAAAGCTTATTTTGAACAGTAAATACGACGATTTTGGTGCAATTCCTTACAACGATTACCTGTATTTTGTTTCGAACCGAAAACCAGATGCTCTTTTTAGCGAAAACAGATATACCGATATTTATAAAGCACGATTAATAAACGATACTACATTCGAAAAGCCCCAAAGACCTTCGAAACTAAATACTCGTTTTAATAATGGGCCAATTAGCTTTTCTAAAAAAGGTGAGGTTTTCTTTTCTGCGAATCGCAATCCTTCTTACAATAGCAAATCGGTTAACTATTTGGTTTTATTTACTTCAGCATTTGTGAATCAAAAATTTACAAAATGGGCTGAATTGGATTTAGGCCTTAAGGCCCGAAACAATTATACACACCCGGCAATTAATTCCAACGCTGATATACTGGTTTTCGCCAGCGATATGCCCGGAGGGTTTGGCGGAACCGACTTATATATTTGCTACAAAATAAAAGGGATATGGAGTGCTGCGCGTAACCTTGGCGAAAACATTAATACAAAGGGAAATGAAATTTCGCCCTTTCTGCATCCCGATGGTTCATTATATTTTGCCTCAAATGGTCTAAATGGGATAGGAGGATATGATATTTTCATTACCTTTTTTATAAATGACTTTTGGGAAATTCCCAGAAACCTAAAATTTCCTTATAATTCAACTGCCGACGATTATTTTTATTATTGCAGTAACGACAAATCAACGGGGTATTTAACCTCGAACCGGGAAGGAACCAAAAGCAACCGCGATATTTATTACTTTTTTATAAAGAAACCAACGCAATAGAGAAATTGAAATATTACCATCCTCAATATAAATGATTATCCTTATCATTGTGCCAATCATTTTTCTTAGATGGAAGCTATAGATAACAATTCGTTTTTTAAAAATGTACTTCGCATTCAGGTTCGTTTTAGCGATGTAGATATGATGGGACATGTTTCAAATACCATTTACCAGACCTATTACGATTCGGGAAAAGTAAATTATTTTGATGAGGTAAAACTCGATATGGATTTTGTCAATATAGGAGTTGTAGGGGCTTCGGTTTCAATTGAATATTTGAAACCGATTTTTATGAAGACTCGCATTCTTGTCAAATCAAGGGTTTCAGTTCTTGGCCATAAAAGTATGACCATGGAACATCAGTTGGTGAACGAACAAACGGACGAAATTCTTTCAACCTGTAAAGCTGTGCTGGTTTGCTTTGCCATAAAAGACCAGGTCAGCATTCCTATTCCTCAGCATTGGCGCGATAATATTTTAGCTTACGATAACGATGTTATCCAAAAGTAGCTATGTAGTATTAGTAAGAAAACTCTCATTTTTTCCCGCACACCCCACTTACTCCTCATTTGGGAGAATCTCAAAGATCTGTGGGTTAGAATCTTCCCCTTTAGAGCATAGCCCTCAATCTAAGAGGTATTAAAGTATTCATTATGAAGCTATAATGAGAAAGGAAAATTGCATATAATATAGGGGGATATATGA
>JAIFLU010000317.1 GCA_020048915.1 Bacteroidota bacterium
TAAAACCGTTATCAGAATTCAACAGGTTTAATGTTATTGACTTTTAAGATTATAATGCCTAATTTGCAGTGTAAATGATTTAGCTTGAATCCGGCAAAACCCTGATTAATTATCGAACCCACACGCATGGAAGCCATGAAAAATAGTGTGAACAGCAATCTTAATTATAAAGCTTCTCATCGCTTATATTACATTGCATTAATATCCTATACAATTTGTTTGCTCTATTTTCTCCCGGATAATATTAAACTCCAAAGGAATGGTATCATGATCATAGATTCATCTACTTCGGTGTTTATACTCCTGACATTTATCCTTTATCTCCGAAAATTAATCTCATTAAGGCGAGCAATTCAGGTTTATGTCTATTCGGCTCTTTTAAATATATGTTTTTCTTCCTGGTATTATTATAAAGAGGTAGCGGATTATAGCGATTTAGTACTTATTTGCACCTCCATATACTGCATTAACCTTGTTGTAGGAGGGTTATGCCTGGGCTATAAACATGCCTATTATGGAGCTGCCCTTTATCTGACAGGAGTGGGGCCAATACTTTTTCTTCCGGGTAATTCATTTATTAATCGATATGGTCTGATAATATGTATTATGATGTTGACCTTTGCAGCTGGTATTGCTTGGTTTCTGCTTCTTCTTGACAAATCCTTTCAACTTGAACAGCTTTTAAAGGAAGAGCTTCAAAATAAAGAACGGGCATTGGCGAAAGAAAAGGAAAATTTGCTGAAATATGAGCTAGACAGTAAACAAAGGGAAATAGTCACCAAGTCGTTATTTCTTAACGAACATGCAGAAAATAATATTAGTTTAATGCACGACCTTCGTGATGTTCGACAAAAGCTTGGTATAAATGACAAAAAAATGATCGATACCGTGATAAGTAAGCACCGTATCGATCAACAGGAAGAATACTGGAAAGATTTTGAAACCAGTTTTTTGAAAGTGCATCCCGACTTTTATAAAAAACTTATGGAGCTTGTCCCGAAGCTGAGCCCTGCGGAGTTAAAACTTGCCGCCCTGATCCGCCTGGGACTTTCGTCGAAGCAAATTGCATGTATATGTTCCAACACCACCGAAAGTGTTGAGGTAGCCCGCTCACGCCTCCGGATGAAAATAAAGCTACCGGAGGACAAGAGTTTGACTGGGTTTTTGATGAGTTTGTAAATCATTACACAAGCCTGCTATTGCTCATCTGTTGCATGGCCTCGGTTTACAAAATCAGTTATTCTGATAGATAACCCTTCTAATTGAAAACTACCAGTTTTTCTCTTACATATTTTTTGTCCGACATGGTAAAACAAATAAAATAAATACCATTTTTAATATTTTCGATGTTAATCTTAATTTCTGAAACATCAGCATTAATAACTTCAGAATGAGCTACTAATTGCTTACCACCCATATCTACAATAGAGTAATATACAAGTTGACTGTGTTTAATGCCTGAAAAACTAACATTCTGGGATGAAGCCGGATTGTATAGTTTTCGCCAGTTAAATTATTAATAATGTTGGGCAGGGCTTTGGCCCGCTGAATAACAACTACCTTATCAAATGGTTTAATAGCGTTTGGAGAAAATACATTGAGTACAGTTTTTCGTTGTTGACCTGAGTTTTCAGACAATTGAAGACTTGAAGTGCCATTTTCGATACCCTCTTTATTACTGGCAATGCTTAACCAATCGCTGTTTTCTGATACTGACCAATCCATAACAATGTCATTGGAGAAATTGTCATTTTTTATATTGACAGCTGCAATGGTTGAATTCCAATCGGTCCATAGGGTATCCGGCACATTCAAACTAGGCACAGCCAGTTTATATTTAGCAGTTATCCAGTAATTATTATCATCGACATTCAATTGAATTATAGGATCGGTTAATGAATCTGTATTATTATTATTTGTAGTACGAACCCATCTAATAAATTCATAATTGCCATATGATTTAGGAGCTGTAAATTTCACTTGACCAACATGTTTGAATGTCCGTGTAAAATTTCCCCGTCCTGCAGTAAGACCGTTCACATCAGCTTTATCACATTCAATTACAGGCATCAAATCGTTGTTAACGCTAACAAGGACATTCGAGAATTTGTTATTATTATCCTTGTAATCAATTTTAAATATGAGTATAAGCTTTTTAATCTCATCTTTCATGTTTTTTTGTTCATTACCAGTGCTAAGGTCTTTTGTTATTTTAAGGTTGGCCCAGGCAGCCGGTTGTGAGAAAATGAGAATGTCTTCATCTTTCGGATCTCCATCATTCAACAAGTCTTTGATAAGCGATTTATCTGCAACTGACATGGTAATAGGGGTGGTATGCTTATTATAAAAATGATATGTAAGACCCCAAAAAATAGGAGATCCGTCATTCGTATTTATAGTATTGCCCAATTGATTGAATACATAATGATTACCGGTTTCAAAATCGATAAAGTTAGAATACCCGGAATGCTCAATTAATATTTTCAAATTAGCATTACTTAAAATAGTATCAGCCCCAATTTCTAATGCTTTTTTATCAAAATCTATATCAGAAAATCTGATGTCAAAATAGTTTTTCCTCAGCATTCCTGATTCCCATAAATTAATATTGACTGTACCCGAAGAATTAAGCTCTTTTAACTCTACCTTAGTTAATTCATAAGTTATTTCTTCATTTTTGCCTTTAACTTTAAAATTTTGTGCATTATAATTGTTAAAGAGGGAATCCGCAATTTGTTTTATGGGGTCTTCAAAAACAATCTTCAAAGCATCATAAACGGTGGGACTTAAAAGGGAAGAATCCTTGGAAGTCCTGGATTTAGCAATACTTTCAATTTTTTGGAAAAAATTTTGCATTTTAATATCAAATGGATACGGTTTTAAAAAGCGGTAGTGAAAAGCCTTGGCCATATAATAATGGTACTTCAGGAGATTAGCCCATGCGTCTTTTTTCATTTCATCCAGTAAAGATAATGCGCGTGCATCAATTATATTCTCATTTGCTTTTACAATTTTATTCAATGCATGCCCTGCTATAAGCAGTTGGTTAATTTCATCGGAAGTATTATTTAAACGTATTATGGTATACATTAATTCTTCCCAGGATTTCGCCTTGATTTTGGCATATAATTCCATAGAGTCGGTAAGTCCTTCAATTTGCGGACAATTGGCTTTGAGTTGGTTAAATTTCGAAGTTACTTCATCGGCAGGCATGAGCATATTTTTAAATAAATCATTTTTTTCTTTTATTTTCTTGGGTGATAAATCCGCTATGGCATCCTTAAGTATACTTGAACTGCCATCTATAATTAATTTGGCATCCCCTTTGTAAATTCCTGCAGCTAAGGAGGCCTGCTCCATTCCATCATCCAGACTCTGTTTCAATGCAACTTGAGTAATTTCCCAGTTATCGGTTGTCCAGGGGTCGTTGTAATCAAATTGTGCTGCACCTTGAACCATTGGTGTTATTATAAAACCCAATCCGGGGCAACCTATTAGAAATGGCAATGACAGGCTACTATTATACACCCAGCCTCTCCATCGGTTTTTGTGAGCGACCTGTTTGCTTGCAAGGGCCAACAACGAATCAACTTTTTTCTGATATTGATTATTAAGGTCAATTAATTTGCGTGTATTATTAGTAAAGGCATTCAAATGATCAGGATAATTAACCCGGGATTTATCATACAATGCTTTAAGTTCGTTTATCTTTGTCAGGTTCTTCTTAAGAAGACTGTCGGCAGCTTCTTTTGTACTTTTAATATCTTTACTGATATTAGTAATCCAGTAATGAAGGTATAAAACTCTGATCGCATAATTTATTTCCTGAGAATACATGTCCTTATTTGATTCGAACGATAACAAGGGAGCCCACGATTTGGGATTCCCAAAATAATCATAACCTCCGGCAAGTTTATCCCTCATAACTGCAAATGAATAATATAGCTGGTCGAGATCGAGGCTGCGAATTGTGTCTGCATCTACATCTTCATCTTTTCTTTTTAAGGCATCAATCAGATTTATATACTTTTCACATGATTTGTATACCGAGTCCTCTTGTCCGTAAATGAAATAATCAGTTGCATTCTGTAATTCAAACCGCACGGTTATAGGATGGAGCCAGGCAAATTGAGAAGATTCTTTTTTATATTCTCCGTTTTTGCCTTTTGTTCCTGTTGGTATGCTATCTCTGTTAATTTGGACTCCGGTACAGCCACCTTCCAGGTTAACATACCTTTCCAAATCGAGGTTCGTTGTGAAATTGCCGGCATCTCCTCCTCCCATCGCATTTTTTAAGCCTAATATTTCGCCTTCCCCTTCCCCTCCCGATACATAAAAACGGAAGGCATTACCCGGAGCAGTATAATTCTTTGCGTAAATGTGCATATTCTTTGCATTTATCCCTTTGGTATTAGAAGCTTTGTCGGGTTGAATATTTAAATATGCATCTCCCTCGAAAGTAAGATTTTCGCAATAAACAGTTAGGTCGCAACCCGGTAAATTAATCTTATTGCGAATGGTAAGGTTAACAGCATAAATTGAAAGTTTATTTATTGTACTCCCGTTAGTGCTAAATGGACGTTCTCCATCAAATACTACATTATTGCCTATAACATCTATAATAGAATCCTTTTTATACACAATTACACTGTCCATTAGCTTTGAAGTATACAAATAGGGTATTGTTTTAAATTCCGACGGGAAAACTGTTACAGGATTGAAGGTCACCGTCTGTTTAACCGTATCGCCCGATTTACCGGCCTTAAATTCAACCTGGAAAGATTCAACGTTTTCGGGATCGGGATTATATTCAAAAACCATATAGCTTCCCGAAGGGCTTATTTTTATATCGGGAGTACCATCAGGATATAAAGATGGTTTAAAGGAATAACCAGCATTTTCGTGATTTTTCCAAGAAAAGGCAAAGCGCGTCTTAATCGATGGAGTAACCGTAATATCAGGTATTTCGCCAATATTGTAACACATCATCGAGTCTCTTCGGTCGTCAACAAAGTTTGCAAAACCAATATTGGTGGTATCGAGAGGTTGTCCTGTAGTGACAAAGGGCTGTCCTATAGTTACCGACACGGTAGTATCGTCAGATACAGCGCCAATGCCTATGGCACCGACCTGGTCCGTTTGAGCCTGCAAGTTTATATGCATTGCCCAACCAATTATTAATAGAAATAGATATTTCTTCATAACACAGGTTTAAAAGAATATATGCCCCTAATATTTTATAATGTAATTGACGTAGGCATTTACAGGACGGGTTTCTGTACCTCCTGTTTTAGTAGTTTTTGTTTCATAGGTTGAGTGTCTGTCCCAAGCCATGTCATCATTGCCATTATCCTTTCCCACGCCTAAATTAGGAACGAAATGACTATGCTCTTCTATCTCATCTTTTTGATAGCTTCCAACTTTATTCTGAGTATTTCCTTCGTTATTATATTTAGCAACTCTTTTATTTGCGTCAGGATCTCTAAAAAAAGTTGTGTCCTTATTTTCTCCATTTACTCCTCTTAAAAAAACTCCTTGCAAATCAGGTACCCTGAACAGATTGCCACCGCCACCCCAATTATTACCAATAACCTTGTAAAGGTGATAATAATCATTTTTATTGTATTGCGTTCCATCGCATAACAACCATCCCGGAGGTATCACATCGCCGCCAAAAGCAACAATAGTACCAGCCGGAAAATCGATATGTGCTTTTAATGCAACCTTGGCAACTTCGGCAATAGGAACGCCCAGAATTGGTGTATTACTTATTTCATTTTTACCTTCATTTACTACCAGACGAGTTTCTTTGACGGAGGTTGAATCTGGGGTTATAAAAAATGTTGGAGAAAATTCAGGTTTTTGACCGGACCCTTTTCCTATAATAATTGAAAACACGCCATAGGGATTGGTTTTTACCTTGTGCGATTCTGTGTAAACTGTTATTCCATTTTGAATCAGTTTGGCGGTTAGATCTATCTCCTCGTTAACGCGTAATTTACCTGATAATTTGTCCCTCAGAACTCCCTGGTATGAAAAACCGGTTTGGGAAAGAAGGTTAAAACAGATAAGGAACAGTGTAATTGAAGTAGCGTAAAGTTTTTTCATTTTAATATGGTTTTTGGGTTTGAAATTCGAAGTAATTCTCTAAATCCCACTGTTGATTTGGATTGAAATGCCTTGTAAATTACCGCAATTATTCTATAGGGTGATTGAATAAGCACCTTAGAATAACCTTAACAATAGCGAATTAACGGGGGGTATAGTTTACTTTGGCTGGTTAGAAACCCTTACAGTAGCTGCACAGCGCAATATGCTGGTTCAACGAATCGATCAACTTGTTATCAATGGGGGCAATACACTTTCAACAAGTGTTGCTGATACCGAAATTGAACGGTTAGCAGAGTACTTTTATGATGAAATACGGGCTAAAGGCTCGTGTGACACAAAACCAGGTGAATGGGAAACGGTAGACGTATCCACCTTAAAAAAAAGATGGTCGTGAGATTGGTGCCGAATGGTTATATAAACAAGTTTTTGACCAGTTGGGCATCGGTTCATTCCTGAAACAAAGCCGTTGTGACGAGACCGCCATACCTTTGGCCACGACCCACATTATGCAGCAATTTCTCATTTATACTAAGGGTTGCTTGCATACTGGTTAGTGGCTACCATCCGTTATCAATTAAAACAAGGAGGAATAAACTCAGATTGGCGAGAGATAGACAGGAAAATGAACACACAGAAATGTGTTACAACTTTGGTAGAAAATATAAATCAACAAATAATATCGATACGGCAATGTACCTTGCCCTTAAAGGATGTTAAAGATATTTATGATAAATTAAAATATAAACACCAGCCTTTTACCCGAAAAAAATCTGTAGTACTCCTGTCCGAAACTTTTAAAAACGGAAGTCCCTAAAATCAATACTTTTTGAAAACTTATCTGCAATCTGGGAAAAAAAGTAAGCTTAATAGTTATTTGGAATTTTATATATGCCTGACATACACTTGCATTACTTTATTGGTAAGTTATAAAAAAAATGCTTCAGCTTTCCTTACTTGGCAAATGGCACTAAATACGCGTGGTAAGATACGAGAGAATTGAAATTCAAAGTTAACGGGGATTTGGGAAATATCTAATAATCGCCATCAGATCTAGGATAAGACAATTGAGCGTGTTTTTCTCCGTGAACCTCTGTGATATTGCTCTGTGGCTCTCAGTGAAAGAATAAATTGCACGGAGAAACACGGAGAAGACACGGAGAGGCACAGAGATCTTTTCCATTAAGCTTTGTAGGTTATATTTAATAGGTTTTCTCACATTGGCAGCCTATTTAGTTTTAGTAAGAAAACTCTTAATTTCACCCGCACACCCCACTAACTCCCCTAAAGGGAAGAACCTCAAAGCACTGTGAGTTAGAATCTTCCCCTTTAGGGGATTGAGGGGTGAGCGTAGGCAATTTATCCAAATATTGAGTTTTCTAACAAATACTAGTTAAAATAAATTTGTAATCCTTGCCAATAGAATAATTATAAATGTACACTTGTTTCCTTTTCTCATTATCAATATATTCTGTTTGTTTTACCTCCACAAATATTTCTTTTTCCAATATTTTGCTTTCAACCTGTATAAAAATTCGTGGTTGTTGAATTTTACCAGATTTGCTCAAATAAGTCTTTCCAAATATCCAGAGTTTATCTATGCATTTACCTTGGGGTGTATATGTTATTAGATACCATTTTTCATCACAACTGGCATCCGTATTATTTGTTGCAATTAGCATATTAAAACTTTCATTTAATTGGAATTGACATAATGCATCAAAACCAAAGAATTTTTTAATATCACAAAAATCAGAACTACAATTAATTCCATTAGAGCAAATAAATTCTGAGTAAAGCTTCTTTGGAATAGGTGCAAGAGGAACTTCAAAAGGGGTGCGAATATCAAAATTCCAAGAAGTAATAAAAGGGAGATTTTTAACCGGGAAAAGTGTAATATATTCTTTAAAAATTATATCTGAATCTTTTTTAGGGGATTGCCCTTGGATACAACTTTTAAGAGAAAAGCTAAGAAAAAATGTTAAAAAGAATATTAGGGATCTCATTTATTCTGTTTTTATTAAGTCATCAACCATAATAAGGTATTATGGAAAATCAACTTTTGCATATACAAACCTTGTCGGGAAAAACTTTGGACAATAATATGAATTGTCAAGCTTCGATAAAAACGGGTCTAATATGTAATTTTAGTTTTCTATCTGCCTTTTTATTACTTTAAATCTTCCATCCTCAGTAAAGGTATATGTTAATTCAACATATGCAGCAGCTAAATATGAAGCCCAAATGGAGTTGTTTTTATTCCATTTCCCACTTTGAATTGTAAACCAGTTTTTCTTATTAGGTCCTGTTTCAATTTTGCCAACCGGTATTACTGAAATTAAATTTCCTGCCTTATTATAACTAAATAAGTGTATAACAAAAGTCCCATAAGTTTCAACTTTTATCAAAACGACAGTGAAATTTGGGTTCAAATTCACTTTCCCTAAAAAACATATTTTATTGTGATAAATAATCTGTGTAGGAGCATCTGGTATAATTTTCCCATTCTTATCTGTATTATCAATGTCAACAATAGAAGAATCGCTAGAAATTAAACCAGACCAAGTGGTGGAATATTTTCTGTTTCTTTCATTGTAGCAGTATACTGAATCGTAAGTAATGAAGTTTTTGGTTAATTCATTGTAGGTCTTATAATCCATATTTCTTATGCAAATCAAGTCATTAAAAAGTGTATCTCTAGAAATATCGGGTAATTCAGATATCACAGCCTCAAATCCATAATTGTTTATTTGTTGACAACTTATGTCTGTAAATAAAAAAGAAAGGCTTAAAAGCGTTAAAAAATTAAATTTCTTCAAATCAATTAGTTTTAAAATATTCATAATACAGAAGTACTGTCTTTTCAACTTCATTTTATTCCCATTACCGACTGCTTTTAGGTTGGTCGGGGGTTATAAAATTTGACCTCAATTTTCCTTACTTACCTGCTAGAATAGGAGTGGATTGAAAGTCCAAGCTAAGGGGGCTAATATTCATTGATCTTAACAATTCTACTACTATGAATATAACCTGTATGATATTCATGCTTTGTATTGTTATAATATATAACCTTATACCAATTGAGGTTTTTTAATTTTTCCAAAAGAATAAAATGCTCATTAATTGCTTTATATAAAACTGGGGATTCAATCAAAGGCTTTTCACGAATATTAGCCCAACCTTCATTATCATTTACTTTAGCCCAAAACACAAGTCCAGATTTTTCAGCATCAATATTTTCGATTTGTTGAAAATATCCATCGTCTCTTAATTTATAAGAGATTTTATATATCGTTTTTTCTTCTTCATATTCATCACCTGAAGTCTTTTTTGAATTAAAACGGGTATTGTAAAGATTATAAAGTCTGTTTGACTGTCTAAATGATATGCATAATTCATTCTTTTTATTATTTAACAAACATAATGAAGACAAAAGTTGCTCATCAGATAAACGATACGTATAAGCTTCATAAAATTCTACCCACCCAATTTCTGAATCACAATAGCGATAAAATAATAGAAGTAATCTAATATCCGAACTAACATTAATCTTTCCTAAAGGTTGTATTGTTGAGATTGAGATAGAGTCCCCACAAATAGTTGTTTTGTCATACATGCCTTCATCACCTTTATCAAAGGATCCATCATTATTCATATAATGAGGTGCGTTTCGTAAGTAGGAGTAATTGACTGTTTTAATTGAGAGACTAGCATGTTTCCCCCACATAAATTCATTGGCTTTATCAATGTCAATGGGAATTCCTTTTTCCAGATCTCTAACATCTTCAGGTATTTCTTCCCACCTATATTCAGGAAATAAATTGATGAAATCTCTAAATGTTATTTGTGCTACAATATTTGATTTCAACAATATTGCAAAAATTATTAGAAATATACTTTTCATAATCAATTTATTTTTTGGGGTATATATCCTTTAATATTTATTTGTTGCTCCTCTTGCATAATAGTATTTCACCTTTACTTTTTTTGTTTTTGTCTTGTCTTTTGGATCTGGCTTTTCGATTTCTTGTTCTTCAACTGGGGCAGCCATTATCAAACTGGCGGAACTGCAAGAGAAGAAAACGGATTGGCTTCTTCCTTGGCATTGAGCATGCCAAAATTTCCGCTCTCAACCGATAGCCAAGGGAGTAACACCTGTTTTCCTGCGATGGTTTTCTCGGCATACATACCGGTTGGTGGGTAGGCCAAGGATGTCGAAACCATATTTTTGCTTGTCGCGTAAGGTAATGGTTGCCGTGCAGCAAATGCTATTAAAATAGAGGGACGAAGTGGATACTTCGCTCAACTGCTCCGATTATTGTTTAGTTCAAACTATGGCTATCAAGGGTTATATTTTTTGTTTTAATTCATGCATCCAAGTATCATAAGATTTATTTTCAATAAATTCATTCCATTTGTCGTTCAGTTTTATTAGTCGAGTACTATGGATATAACCTTCTTCTATGATATTACCATCCTGATCAGCAGTAAAACCAATTTTACACCAGCCGCCAATTGTCATAGTTCCAATAACAATATCCTTATTTTTTATTGTCCTTAATATTTTTGAATTCGAATTTGGTTCTTCTCTAATGTTAGAGAAGCCATCAGCATCATTTACATAGAAAAGTATACGACTTTCATATTTTTCTCCGTTTTCTTTTACTCGAATATAATTTTTGTAGTTATCAGTTAATTTTGAATTGATCTCACCCTCTTCAGTCCAAATTTTACAAATTTGAAAATGGCCATCGTCTCTTATTTTTAATATAAAATAAGCTCCACCCCCAGTGAGATTATATGAGTACTTAATATATAATAAATTATTTGGAAGAAACGAAGCTGTGGACCTTTCATAATCCGTCGTTCTTCGAACATTTAATGGGTTTTTAAATGGATAATTTGGGAAATTGAGTTTCCATTGATCTAAATCATAATATGAAACCAAATTTCCATTAAAATCAAATATAAGTCCAAAATAAGTTAAATTTTCTGTATTGTGGACTTTCCAAAAATATACAATATAAAACTGATTATTTATAATAGATTTTGCTGAAGGAAAAATACCGGGACAAAATTGACCTTCAATTGTCTCTCCATTCTTATCAATAAAACTGGCAGTATTTCTACATCCTTTTTTATCAATGAAATATAAATCTTTTGAATTACAGTGAACAATTTGATTTTTACTATTTATAATATAACAATTTAAACTGTCGGCTTTAATTGAGTTAGAAACTATTTTGTTATATACTTCAATATTAAAGGTATCAGATGAATAAATTCCATGCGTAAAATAATTTGTACCATTAATTAAACCGTTCCAGTATGGAAGTATTCCAAACTTGATTTCAGGAAGTTGATTTATAAAGTTTAAAACTTCTAAGTTTGACTGTCCATTAATGGAATTAAAATTTAGTATAAAGAGAATCCCAATTATAATATTTTTCATTTCTTTTTATTTTTAAAATAATACTCAATATAGAAATTTTCAGATGTTGTTAGTACATCAAAGTCACTCCATTTGCGAATGTTATCTTTTCCGTAACCCTTTTCTTGTTTGGAGGCATTATCATCATCCCAACTTCTTTTTTTCCCAGTCTTTTTGGAATCATCAATTGAATATAAACCATAAGGGTCATCATAAACAAAACCTTCGTCATCACAACTTTCGATGCGGATAATATGACCTCCATAGCTAGCAATAACTCCATAGCCGCTCTCCAACTTGTCCTTCAAAAATAACTTAATTTTATCAGTATCTTTATTAACTTTAAAGGAAGCCCCTTTACATTTTATTTCATCTCCATACATTTCTTCTAAAGCACTAATTCTCCCATCAATTGATTCACGGGCATCATCATATTCAAAATCATCATTTAATGGCTTAAAACTAAACTGACTAGAACTCTCATATGTTATTTTTGTTTCAATACAGTCTTCAAACTGAGATATTTCTGGTAAGCATGGATTTTCTAAACCGAGCATTTCCAACGCCATTGCCATACTAGTTATATTGCACATAACATCACCAATTTTCATATCCTCTCCAGTTTTTTTGCTAGTCATTATGGATGCATTGTTTCTTTGATTGTGATATGGGACTTTTTTTTGAAGTTCAATATAGTAATTCTTTCTTTTCTCTATGGCTAAAGATTCTATACCCTTTCTTACTAATGCTATTTCTGATGGTTTCAATTCAGGTTTTGTTATTAAGTATTCCCAGGTTGGGAATAAATAATCCTCAAAATCTTTAGATTCGGATTCCGACACCACAAACCTAAATAATACTTTATCCGTTTCTGTAATTAATTCTATATTATTCTTTGGTATAATCAGTTCATGAAATGAATAGCTCACATATTTCTTCTTATCTTTTACTCCTATTAGATTTTCTTTACTGATCTCAGCAGGATTAATACTTACATCAAAATCCTCCAATAGGTTGTCATATTTATTTTCTCTATTATTAAAGTTATCATAGGGGAATTGATCATCAACCTCATCTGAACAAGTCATATGAATATAACTTAATTTTTTATCCCCAATTTTAAGGTTTTTTAAAGCCCATTTAAAGCATTTATCTCTTTGAAGATCTAGTTCTTTTTTCCCGAATAGGTTTGAATTTCTTATCAAAGTCAGCATTCCTGGAATCGTTTTTATCTCCCCCTCTTCCTCCTCTTCTCCCCAATTCATCCCCAAATCCCAATCGTGGCATTCGTCCCACTGGTATTTATGGAGGGCGGTTTTATTCATGGGTTCGGCGTTGGTGTAATCCATTAAATTGGAGGTGGCAAATTTAGGTTCAATATACTTATTTTTTTCACTGAATGTATGCCGTAACCGAAAAGCTCCATGCCCCGGCTCGTGGGCAATGGTGCGGATTAGTTCTTCCGACTTTTGATTGTTTACAAAAATAAATCCAAAATTCCGGTTAAAAGGCATGTACCCTTTCAAATTTTGGTCTTTGGTTTTTTCGTTGATAAAAAACAGGTAGATTTTATCCTTATCGTAGCTTGCGGTATCTTTAAATCTCTCAATAACCAGCTTTTCGCTTTCGGTATAGTCCATGTCGTCGTCGGGATCGGCATTGTCAAAAACCTGTCCTGTTCCGAAATCGACCATTAATTTTTCGCTCTTTTGTGTAATATTCCAATCTATCACTGCCTGTTTGTAAATAGCATTAAGTTCGCGCTGCACAAAACCTGCGTCTGGAGCAACAGCACCGTTTACATTCACCAGCTCCATTTTTACCATTTCTTTATCATAGCTCACCAGGTTCAAGGCACCGGCCAGAAATGCTTCCTGCTTTTTGACGGAGTCGCCGGTGTAAGCACGATAGTAGGCAAAAAGTTCGTCTTCGTTGTTATTCCCATCCCCGGTAACCATCAGTTGTTTCTCGGTTTCCTTTACCCCGGAGGCAATCATGACCATGGAGGCCGATCTTCGGGAGAAAAAAACCGAATCGGCCGGTGTACCGGTAATACTCGCGTTGAGTTTATCAAAATTTCCCGATTCAACCGATTTCCATGGCAGGATCACCTGTTTCCCCGCAATGGTTTTTTCGGTATACATACCGGCAGGCGGGTTAGTGTTGGGGGAATCGAATCCATAATTTTGCTTATCGGATGCCAAAAAACTCACCTGAAATTTTGCATTGCTTTCGTCGGAATTCAATAGGTTATTGCTCCCTCCTTTGGGGGCGGTGCCGTCGGGACTGCCCTGAGAGTAAACCGTATTGGTGCTTCCATCAACCACATACTGTTTTCCGGTAGGAGCAGTTATTGCGACAACTTTTGAAGTACCTATAGCTACTACTTTTGGCTCACCCTGCTCGGTTTCCACTCTTACCTGACCGCCCGAAACGGTAATGGAAGTTATGCTATCCCCGGCATTCACCGCGATGCTGCTATCCATTTCGGTAAAATAGTTGGTTTCTGTTTTGGTATCGGAGAGTAGTTGTTTGGCAATATCGGTTACATTGGCCGACAAACTGTTATTTATGTCGTAAATGGTTCGAATACTACCCCCGATCAGTTGAAAATCGGTATTTACCTGAATGTTATCCAAAACAGCGTCCAACTTCAAAAAATTAAACATAGGAACCAATACATATCCTTTTCCATAGAAAATGCCATTAACGCCTTCCACTTGGTAAACTTCCACTTCAAAATCGCCGGCTTTTATAAAATTTCCTTTCTGAAGCTGCAACAGCGGGGTCTGATTTGTCACAGCCGGGATATTGCCAGCATTTCCGCATTGAAAAGTCAAATCGAGATTGGTGCGAAGGGTAAGCTGGTTAGAAAAAGGGCTCTCCTGAGCGCCGCATTTTCCGCTGACTTCCACAATATAGGAAGTATTGGGGCGTAGGTTGTCGATTTTATGGCTCAGGTAAGGGGAGCTGGAATTATACCAGGGAGCATCTGCCGGTTGTTCGGGTTTATAGCGAATGGTGAAATTTTGCTGCAATTGCGCGGTTTCCCATTCGAGATTGAGGTGCGAAGTACCGGATTTTCCAGCTTTTAACTGGGGGGCGTCGCAGGCTGTACCATAAGCAAACCAGCGCACTTCGGAGTTACCATCTTCTTTAAATGGGATGATTCCTTCCGGATCGACAGCCTTTACCCGCCAGGCGTATTTACGACCGGGAATAAGCTGGGGATTGTTATCGTTATACACAAAACTGGTCGCAGTGAGCTTCTCGGTAAATAAGGGCTGCGAAGATCGCACCACTGCATAAGGATCGAGGTTATCGGGGTATACTTCCCATATTTCGAGTTGGTATTCGGGACGAAAACCCGATCGCGAAAAGGGCGAATGACGGAATGCCCAGTTAAAAACGATGTTCTGCTGACCAGTGATATCAATCTGTTTAGAAGTTTGAGGAGTATTTAGAATTGGAGGATCGTTTACAAAAATGTAGGCAAAAGCTGGTATAGCAGACGATATGGTAAAATTGCGGGCATAATCGACCACCTCGAAACTTAGCTGATAAATGCCATCGGGCAAATGCCCGGTTCGCATGTACTGACTTTTACTGTATCCATTAAAATCGAGGTTTTCGGGTCGGAAATAGGAGGATAAATCGGCAGTGCCTAGGACTAATGCTTCGCCGCCGTTAATATAGAGGGGTTCGGTAGTATAGGAAGCAGAAGTAACAATGGTTACGGCATTGCTTTTTATTATCAAACGCAGTTTTACAGGGTAATTGGTGAGGGTAATATCGTTTACCACTACCTGGAGGTTTATTTTACCGGCTGCCTGGTCAACAAAACCATCGAGACTAGAGGGGTAAGGCGGAGTTATTGAAGTAACCGTGGATACAGGATATACCTGAGAGAAGAGAGGGGCGGAGAGAGACATGAAGGTGAGAAGAAGGATGGAAGTCGGAAGTCCGAAGACGGAAGTCCGAAGTCGGGAGAAGGAAGCCCAAATCGGAAGTCCGAAATCGATATAGACGCAGATGATATGTCGTTTGCCAGCCATTTCTCAGAAGGTTAATAAAGCATTGTTCAAAGTGAATAGATGCCAAGGCATAGGAAAAAGATTTTGCTTTGACAATTTATTTTGGTTGTTCATATCTCTGTGGTTCTCTGTGAAATTTCTCTGTGGATCTCTGTGAAATAAAAAGTGATTATGGGTTACACAAAGCTGCCATTGAGAATCCTGAAACTCTAAGATTGAATTTTTAAATTCAACCCAATTAGAGCAAATTTTATCTCCAAAATTAAACAGGAAACCTTCCCAGCAGGGAGAAACCAACCTGGTAAAAAATTCATTAATATTTCTCATCGTTCAATGTATAATCAGTTTTATGCACCGCAATCCAAGCCCTAACTTCATCTAAGGTTTTGGAGTAGTTTTCAAAAATGATTTCACCGCTTGCATCTACCTTTACCGGGAAATCGATAATATAAGGCGCTACCATTTCTATAACCCGAAAAGCACAAATAATCGGTGTTTCCTTATCAGGATTAGAAGAATGGCAATCTTTTGAATCGCTCATAATTGTCTCCAATAAAAGGCCGAACACTTCTTTTTGTCGGGTATACGCCAGCAATGGATATACCTCGTAAACCATATTGTCCGATATGGTGATTCTTTTAATCCGGTTGACCACAGATTGGATAGCGGTAGTATCGCCCATTCGCGCCAGGGCAAGTTGCATGTTTAAACGAATACGACTGTTGTATTTCTCTTTCTCCAAAAGCATTTGCCGGTAGTTGTATATCAGGTCGGGAATTTTCACGTAACCGGTAAGCAGGATAATTTTCTCCAGATATGGGGTTCCGGGCTTTATTTTTTGGGATAAGATGTAGCGGTCTTCGGCATCGAAGTCGGCAGGACGAAATTGTGTAAGAAGGTTAACGGCCAAGCCGATAGTTCCAACATCCTTATCGTCCAGTCCCTGCATTACAATTTCCAGGGCACTATGACGGGTTTTGGGTTTATCGCTCCGAAATCCTGCTTTTGCAATTTGTTGTCGGGCTTCCGACCGGATGGTTGAAATACTGTCTTTTGTAAACGGTATAAACGCCTCAATTACCTCCTCCGCAGGAAGTTTATTAAGCTGGTTCAGCAGGGCAGCATCCGAAATGTGATGATTATATTTTTCTATATAACTCTCCGAAAGTGTTTTGGAATTTTGGGCAGTGAGCGGAAATTGTGAAAACCCTACAATAACAACTATGAAGGCGAATACTAGGCTTGCATGATTCATGTTGGTAAATTTGGCATTCTTTAAGTTACACAGAGAGCCACGGAGAATACACGGAGAAACACAGAGATAACTATAAAAAGTTTTTAGTTTCATTTTAAGTAAAAAAACACTGAAATTTATAAGCAACATAAAGCCTTTTAGAACCTCAACGGAACAGCCACTTCTTTTTTTAAGTATATCGTTTCTATCCATCATTCTCATATTTTATTCTCTGTGTCACTCTGTGAAATCCTCCGTGAACCTCCGTGTAATAATTTCTTTTTCAAAAAGATCTACTGAGTTTAATAAACATATCTTTTAATACCATTTTTTAGTAGTGTCACATTGAAATTTATAAGTAAACCAATATTCTTTTCTGCAAATTTCATGTACGTTAATATCTGCGCCTCATGCACCGGAATGAAGTTGTCAACGGTTTTCAATTCAATTACCACTTCATTTTCAACCAAAATATCTATCCTATATCCGCAATCGAGTTTGATTTCTTTATAAACTACAGCGACCGGTTTTTGCCTTTCTATTTTTAATCCGGAGTTTTGTAATTCAAAAGCCAAACACTCTTCGTAAGCTGATTCCAATAGGCCGGGACCTAAGTTTCTATGCACTTCTATCGCGCATCCTATTATCTTTTCAGTAATTTCTATTCTTTCCATTATCAAAGCTTTTCTCTGTGAACCTCCGTATTATTTCTACTTTGCCTCATTTTCTTTTTGTTTTGTATCTCCACCAGGCTCCCAGCTGAAGTTATACCGGTATGTAAACGTAACCGTTGTTTCGCGCTTATGACCAGTTCGTTGGTTATTGCGCCAGGCATTTACAAAACTTAAATCGAGAGCATGCTTTTTCTGAATCGTATACCCGGTCGAAATGCGCAACATGGTATTATCTCCTTGTTTTAAACCGTTCATAAGAGAGGTGTTGTAAGAGAGCATAGCCGAAACATTTAGCTTGTGCTCCAAAAAACCCTTCCGCAAACTCAGACTAGGCCCTACCATATCGGTAATGAGCGAATCCATTTTGCTTCGGCTATAGTTCATCATCACCCCCGGAGAAAGGTCAATTGCATTGATTTTTAAATTGTAGCCTCCCACTCCGGTATAAAAACTGCTTCCTGCATGAGTTGGATTATCCGATTGGTTTTGATCTGCCTGTTGGTAATTCACCGAGATGTTGAGATTATGGCTTATTTTTTCTTTGTTCCCAAAGGAATAATCGGCTGATAGCCCCACGTTTTCGGACACCTGCGTGAAATCGAGCGTATCGAGGTTTCCGTATGGACTGGTGTTATTAATATTTTCGAAATTGGTTTTAATATGCGTGTAGTTGTTAAAATTGGAATAAAACATGGCAAAATTTAACCGTTCAACCGGAGCAAATCCAATATTCAGGTTTCCCACTGTTCGTTTGTTATCCTGCGCCTTATCGCCATTCAGGTTATCCTGCTGCAACCCGTAACTTACGGCCAGCGTCAATTTATTTTTTAATATCCCGCCGGCATAGTTCAGGGTATAATTTACAAAATCGTTGCTGTTGTAATAAGCCCCCAATGTTCGATAACCGGGATCTACCCGTTCTATGGCCACACCTGCCGACCCAAGTTTCGAATTATAGTTTATCGCCGATTTTAAAGCATGATATTGGTGTGTCGATTCCCTGCGTTTATAAAAAGGGAGTACCGGATAAGTACTTTTATTTTCGGGTGAATACTTGTTATCGGTTAACGTGCTGACAGAATATTCGGCGCTTATGCTCAGATTTTGAAAAAGGGTCACATTCCCGGACAGACTCATGGCAAAATTTTCAGTAGGAAATATAGTGAGGGCGCTGTCGTTTTCAACCAGCGATTTTGTTTCGTCGGATGCATAAAATATCGATGCTCCCACATTTCCTATCGGGTTGGTATATTCAGCTTTTATGCCCGACCCAAATCGTTTGTAGGCAGGTTCACCAAATCCGGAAGAATCGGGCAACACCCGTTTTTGCAACTGGCCTGCCATTACACTGAATTTAAATTTTCCGGGAGGCGTTAATTCCGCACCGCCTCCCATAAACTGGTGACCGCTGAGCGTATAGGGCGAAAAATTCATAGACACATTGCCTATATGCGCCTTTACCCATTTATACGATGGGTGAAGCGAAAACTGGTTAAATGGCTGCTGGTAACTCCATTGTCGGTTCGAGTATAAAACCGAGAGAGGCACCGACCAACCATACACCGAAACATTCAGGTTAGCCATGAAGGTATAGGCATAAGGATCGCGAAGTGAAAGCGAATCGTTGCTGTCGAAAAAAACCTGATTGAACGATACTCCGCCATTGGCAGTTAATAAAGGAGTTTTGCCAATATTGCCCAGGTCTTGGGCATTCATTTGTTGCGATAGTTGGGAAAATATTAGCAAAATAAGTGAGACAATGCTGTTTCGAAAGGTTCGGCAACAGTCTGGGTTTTTCTCTGTGAACCTCTGTGATATTGCTCTGTGGCTCTCTGTGAAAGAAT
>JAIFLU010000158.1 GCA_020048915.1 Bacteroidota bacterium
CTTATCATGGAACTCGCTTGTGGCTTACATAACTTTAGAATAACTGTAAAATGTACTGCATAAATCAATTAATCTATATAAAGTCTAATATGTATATCTAATTTATTCAACCATTTTCACCCATTTAGGACTATCGTTGTATCCCGACTGTACAACAGTTTCGATAAACTGCATTCCCCTAATACCATCATCTACCGATGGGAAATCCAACCATTCGGGCTTAGCTTGTTGACCGTTCATTTTTGCACGCACGGTGAGTGAAAAATTACGATAAATATTTGCAAAAGCCTCCAGATAACCTTCGGGATGCCCTCCCGGGGTGCGGGTATTATGGTTAGCAATGTCACTTGTATGCCCAGTGCCAACACGAATCATTTCAGTAGGTCGGTTTGTCCATTTTGCCCACAATGTATTGGGCTCATGCTGAAACCATTCCAAACCGCCTTTATCTCCATACATCCGTATTTTAATGGCATTCTCTTCACCAGCGGCAATTTGAGTAGCCACCAAAACTCCTTTGGCTCCATTGTCGAAACGGAGTAATGCCGCTCCATCATCATCAAGCAACCGTCCGGGAACAAATACATTTAGTTCGGCACAAAGCTCGGTAGTTCTTAAGCCCGAAATATATTCTGCCAGGTGAAGGGCATGTGTCCCAATATCGCCCATGCAACCAGCTTTTCCCGATCGTTTTGGATCGGTACGCCAAGAGGCCTGGGCATTTCCAGCGTCTTCCAGTTTCGAAGAAAGCCATCCCTGAGGATATTCAACAAAAATCTTGCGTATTTTACCGAAATCGCCCCGGCGAACACGTTCACGGGCTTCCTTCACAGCAGGATATCCAGAATAAGTATGTGTTAATGCAAGCGTTAATTGGGTTTCCTGAACTTTAGCTTTTAGTATTTTAGCTTCTTCAAGCGTAAATGTGATAGGCTTATCTATTACAACATGGAAACCATTTTCCAAGGCCATCATAGCTGGATCGAAATGAGCGAAATTTGGTGTTACGATGGTTACAAAATCCATTCGCTCACCAACAGGTAATTTCACTTCATTGTCGAACATTTCTTTATACGATTTATATACCCGGTTATCGGGCAGATAATATGATTTTCCAGAGGAAATTGATATGTCCGGATTAACGCTAAAACATCCGCAAACTAATTCAATTTGTCCATCCATAAAAGCGGCAAGACGGTGGATGGCGCCAATAAAAGCATCGCTTCCGCCACCAACCATGCCCATTCTGAGTTTTCTGTTCATAATTTCTTATTTGAATAAATTTATTAATTAGTGCTTGTAAGAAAATATAGTGTTGGATAAGAAAACACCAAGTTCAAGGCTTGCAAAGGCAAAAAAAGCGGAGTTTACTTTTCGTAAAGGAGCATTTTTCTGCCGCGTGTAACGAAGAAATTGGTGCTTTGCCGACATTAATTATGCTTTTAACCATTGCTCGTTTAAAAGCTTTACAGCCTTGGGAATAGATATTTTTTTATCATCGGTCGAGCCACATTCAAGACTTACAAAATTGTTATAATTAAGGTATTTCAACCCTTTAAAACCATCAATGTAAATATCTTGAGCGTCTTCGCCCGGCATTCTTCGCTTTCCTCTGCTGGCAACATGCACATGGGTCAAATATTTCCCTGCCGATAGGAAAGCCCCCATATCGCTGGTTTCTTCAAATTTCATGTGCCAAAAATCGCCCATGCATCCAACACCATCGTTATTAACATCGCGACAAATAGAAGCGGCATCTGCAACCATCCGCAAAAACCAGGCTTCTTCCCGGTTCAATGGTTCCAGAATTACCTTGGTTTTATTTTTTGCTGCATGTTCCCCCAATTCCTTTAGCTGCTCAACCAATATAGCCCGGCTTTCAACAAATGGAAGGGAAGGTTGATTATTAAAGGCAGGTACTACAATTACACCCAATGCTCCTAATTCACCAGCATGCACCAACGCTTCTTTTATAGTTTTCATCGCCAATTCGCGGGTTTCCTTTTTGTCAGCAATTAAATAGCCTTCAAAACCAGCACAAACTACACTTATTTTAATTTTTCTATTTTGAAGGGCTTTCTGTAACTCACCTGAACGCTGAAGAATACCTCCGCATCCTTGTTCGAATCCTACAAAACCATTGGCTTCGAGAAAATCAAGCTTTTCAGTCAATGTTTCTCCCGGAGCTACATTTTCCTGACACGAAAGTCTTAAACTTGGATTCCCTTTTGAAGTATTTAGATTTGTTTTTTCAGACGCCGAAATAGTTGTAAAAGAAGTAAGGCTGGCACCAATAGTAGCAACAGCACCTCCAATTGATAGTGTTTTAAGAAAATTTCTTCGGTTGTTTTCCATGGGAGAGAGGTTTAGTAGTTTTTAAGCAATATTATGGAAAAGAATAAAAAAACGCAAAGACGCCAAGACAATCTACAAATTTTTTAGGAATTTGTTCGCTACCTCGCGACTTTGCGTTTCAAAACCTTAGGTTTTTAAGCCTAAGGCATTATTAGTTTGCAGGCTTACCTTCGCCCGGTACCGGAATATTTACCGGAATACTAACAGGCCCTAATGCATAAACTTCCGGCCCTATTTTAAGTTCTGAACTCATCATTTCGTCCCAGGTAACTTCTTTACCGGTATATGCCGAAATACGACCCATAATACCAACTAACGTAGAAATAGCAGTATTTTCGCCTTCGTTAATCGGTTTATTGGCACGGATAGCGGTTACCATATCGATATGTTCCTGATCGTATGGAGAAATTTTTACTTTATCCATTGGTTTTCCTTGCTCATCTTTAGGATATTCGTAAGTCCATAAAACAGAACCATCCGGATTGTATATAGTATTCTGACAGTTACTCATACCTTTGGTACCGGTAATATACTCGCTTACATTGCTTGCACAACCATCAATCTGGCGACACATACTATGCATATGTAAACCATTGTCATAAACAAAATCGACACTGAACATGTCGTATTGGTCGCCAGTAACCCTCCGGTGACGTGCTCCGAAACCAACCGCTTTTACAGGGTGTTTACCGGTAAACCAGTTAATAACATCTAAATTATGAACATGCTGTTCAACAATATGGTCACCCGATAACCAGGTCCAGTTTACCCAGTCACGAAGCATAGCTTCCATATCGCTCCACCCAGCTTCTTTAGTTCTAAACCAAAGCTGGTTTTGATTCCAGTAGGCATTTGCTGCAACAACGTCGCCAATAGCGCCATCCATTATTTTTTTATAAGTCTCAACATAATCGCGCTGGTGACGGCGTTGTGTCCCGGTAACAACAGTCAAACCTAAACTTTCGGCTTTTTTAGCAGCGGCCATAATAGCACGGGCTCCAACTGGATCAACAGCTACAGGTTTTTCCATAAAAACATGCTTGCCGGCATTTACTGCAGCGGCAAATTGTTTTGGGCGAAAATGAGGAGGGGTAGCTAAAATTATAATATCTACTCCCGAATCAATTACTTTTTCGAATGCGTCAAACCCAACAAAGCATTTTTCGTCGGCAATATCAACATTCTTTTCTTTTTTTAATGTCTCGCGACAAGCTTTAATTTTATCTTCAAAAACATCTCCAAGAGCTATAATCTCTAATCCGTTTCCAGCATTCAGATAATTAACTGCAGCTCCCGTTCCGCGGCCACCGCAACCAATAAGACCCGCTTTTAAAACTTTCCCGTCAGGAGCTTTATCTAATAGGGGAGGGAGTTTAAGATCTTCTATGTTCTTATACTTTTTTTCCGAGCCGCCACTGCTACAACTGGTCAGAAGTCCACCAGTACCCAAGGTTGCAACGGTTCCTAAAGTGGTTAAAGCCCCAGCTGCTGCTGCACCACCCAGAAATTTTCTACGACTAAAATGAAATTTTTTTTCCATATTGAGTAAGTTATTAATTAAGTAGGTTGTAATATATTATTTAGGTTGAATAATGTTTTCTGATTCGCAAATTACCCGAAACCCTACATTGATGACATCCGAATACCACCATATACTTTTTGGTATTTGAGGATCGGTTTTCAGCCATTTATCATTTTGTGTATAGTCCCGGGAAGCGCTCCGAAGATCGGAAGCATCGCTGTCAAAACCGCCTCCCCGAATTACACGTTCGGTTCCGCTCTCCGGACCTTTCGGATTGTCAACTGTTACACCTGTTTTTGAATATGCATCGGGAGCATAATAGTCCATACAAAATTCGCGGACATTGCCGGTCATATTGATTAAACCAAAAGGATTTGCTTTGTTAGTTCCCGGTTCGGCAGTTTTTCCAAAACTGTTTAGTTTATAAATCGCATGTGAAGCGATAATGGCTGTATCGGGGCTAAATATTTTCTTCATAAATCCCTGTTCCGAAAATTTCTTGGGATTACCAGGGAAAAAGTAAGGGGTTTGGGTATTGGCCCTGCAAGCATATTCCCATTCCGCTTCCGTAGGCAAACGATATTTTTTGCCGGTACGTTTCGATAGCCATTCGCAGTATACCGTTGCAGCATGATATGTCATAGTAATAGCTGGCTTAGCGCCTTTGCCCCAACCCTGATCAGGATCACCGTATGGTGGGGTAGGGCCGGTAATTGCATCTACATTTTTTGCCTTGGCTTCATTATCTTTTTTAGTTAAACGTCCTTCAGAGGCAGTGGCATTGAAAAATGTCAGGTATTCCTTCCAGCTTACTTCAACTTTGCCCATAAAGAATGACTTCACGGTTACATTTCTGACCGGACTTTCGTCAGTTCGACGCATGGGCTCTTTTTCAGGGCTTCCCATTTTAAACGTTCCACCGGGAATAGCAACCATATCAAACTTAACATTTGTATTTGGGATGTATTCGGTGAAATTTTCAAATTTCCTGATTATGGCAGCCGAATCATACAGTTTTGTTGAAACTTCGGCTGTCTTTGCAAAATCAGTGCTTTGTTCATGCTTGGCATTGGGGTTATAATGACCCACATATAAATGACAATTTATACAATGCAAATCATCGGGATGTTGCTCATAATAAAGATGGGCTTTATCTCCCTTTTCGGAGAGTCCAATCGGAAACAAGTTTTGATGGCAATGAATACACGACTCTTTATACACTGTTTTTTTAGCATGTTCTAATTGTGCTTTGGCTTCCCAGTTAATTTTTGAAGGATCTTTGAATAGTTTGCCATATACATCGCGGGTTCCGGTTATTACCTTTTCGCGCAAATACGGAAATCCTTTGGGAGGAAGATGACAATCGACGCAATGCACTACAACTCCTCGTTTGTTATTATAATGG
>JAIFLU010000229.1 GCA_020048915.1 Bacteroidota bacterium
TGTCGTAAATTTTAAAGTCTTTACTTTTTAAGAAAATTGCTTCTTCACCTTCTTAGTGCTTCGATATTAATTCTACTACAAATTAGATTTTTCAACTTTTATTACCCCATCCTTAGAGGGTGAAAAGTTGAAAAATCAACCTGCTCCCTTTAGGGTTAGGGGTAATCAGGTTGATTATTCGTTGAATCTGCCAGTAGAATTAGAATAATTGCTTTAAAATAAAAAAAGAGCTTTTCTCACGAAGAACCCTTTTACAAACTACTATCTAACTACTGTACTAACTATTATAAAACTACTTTCAAATTTATATGCTTTATAAAAACTTTCTACCTACGATCATTTGTTTTACAGTGTAAAAGTATACATGAAGCGTGAACTCAGTATTATCCCAATATTTAATTTCCAATAAATTTTAATGATTCCTGAATTATTTACCCAGGTCCATTTCAAAAAATTTTAAGTTCAAACATGGTGGCTAATTATTGAAACTCAACTATTAAAAAATTAAGATCTAAAACCCATCGGACTTTGCCTGTAAGTATTTATTTAGCATAATGCTTATTACGCTCATTATCTTCGTTATCAATTTCGGGGCCTTGCTGTATTTTACGCCAATCAATGCTTTTATTGTATTTTTTCATTGCTTTATCTACATCGAACACCCGGGAGTCGTGCAATTCTAATGTATAAGGGGTAAAATCGGGTTTTGGGGTAAAGAAATCTTTTAATAAGGATGCCGTTATATCGTATTAATTAACATAGGGAACATTCAGGATATTGTATATTGTTTTAAGGATAGATCCAAAATTTGCATGTGTATGGGAAACATATCCTCTTTTCACGTAAGGGCCTGCCATCATTAGGATTGAACGATGTGCATCGATGTGGTCAACTCCGCCTTGCGGGTCATCTTCAGTAATAATAACCAACATATTTCTCCAATATTTGGTGCGAGACAGGAAATGTAAAATCCGTCCTACTGCCAAATCGTTATCCACCATAAACGAATGCGGATAGTAATAGCCATCTTCAGGCCTTATATCGGCACCATGGTCATTCGGAACCTGCATCGCAATTAGCGAAGGTAGTTTTTCAGTTCCTTTAATCCATTTTTTTGTAAACTCTTCCTCAAACTGGTTCATTCTGTATTGGTCAGGAATATTCGTATTATAGCCTGCATAATTATGACTGGTTTTATAAAACAACGCTTTTTGCATAGGTACCATAACCCCATGGGCAGCTCCTGTTGCGGTATCGTTCCATTCTTCGCGAACATGGGCGGTTTCGTTCGCTTCGCCAAAATTGTAATACGAAACTTTGCTTCTTTCCAGCGCTTCCCATAAACCTCCAATTTCAGCATAATCCTCGGGATCCATACTTCCTGTAGAGCCAGGAAACCTGCGGCCAGGAGCTTTTGAAAACAACCTGGCAGATTTTGATACACTGGAGTTGGCTTCGACCCATTCGTTGGGAATAACCCCCATCATCCAATGGTGGCCATGGATGGAAGCATCGCTGTCGCAGTAATAATTATCGGAGAAAGAATATTGTTTTGCAATTTTATGATGATTGGGACTGATTCGCAGTTTAGGGAAGTTCTTTTTCATCGAATCCGGTATCGTGTATTCGTTGTTTACCCCAAATCGGGAAAGTGTACTGTCTCCATTTGCATTTTTTAACTGTCCCAAAACCTCATCATACGTTCTGTTTTCCTTTGTGATGTAAACAATATATTTAATAGGCGATTTACGTATACCAGGCAATATTGGAAAAGGATTCTTTTCATCGTCAACCATCTCGGCAGTTGTAAACGTATTATCTATGGCTTTTTTAGTGTATACTGCTAATTCATTTTCGGTTGGAATGCTTACTTTTTGAAAACTGCCTAATTGGATGTCGCCAATATATGTTCCCTGCACAGGAGCTTTAAAACCTTGACCTCCATTTGGTCCGGCCCCAAGTCCCCGGCACGAAATAATATACATTTCCTTTTCATCTTTCGATAACTGAACACGCGCGGGCCCCCACCCTGTTGGGATAAATCCTTTTGTTGTTTTCGTTTCCACATCTATTACTGCCACGGCGTTAAAACCTAATAATGCTACATACAGTGTTTTTTCATCGTTGCTTAAGGTTAATCCAAAAGGCAATAACCCGCGATATTTATCAATTCGTTTATCCACATGGATGGGTATATTTGCTGCAATCATATGGTTTTTATAATCGATCACGGAAATATTGTCGTTTGTAGCATTGGATACATAGGCGAATTGCTGCCCAACAGCTATTGAGTTAGGGCTGGCACCGCCAACTACTTCTGCATCTTCTACCATTTGACCAATCTGTAGGCCGGTTTTAAATTTATCGATCACTTTAAACTGGTTTAAATCTATGGTGAATACGCTCATTGCATCGGGATGCAAAGGACTACCTACACCTGGAATTTTGCGACCTTCCACAACTGTTCCGTTTATCGATTCGTATGTATTATCGCCATAGGGATGCCTGGATATCAGCAGAGAATCATAATTTTTAGGAGTAATTCCTTCGATCAGCGGATATTCGTACATCCCCACATTGGCAACAAACGCCGTTTTTTTATCGGGGCTTAACGTTAACCCAAATGGTTGGCGACCAACCCGAATGGAGGCAGTAGGTTTTTTGGTAGACATGTCAATCCGCACCATACGGAAGTTTCCCCTGTCGAGAACAAGTAATTCGTTGTTAGATTCATTCAAAACCAAATCCGAGGTAAAGCTATCCTCATAGTCGATGCCATCAATTTTGCCGTCTAATGAAATAGAATCAATTCGGATTAGTTTTTCAATATCGTAAATAATTACAGAACCATTGTCGCCGCCACTCAGATAGGCTGTTTTTGAATCGCCCGAAATAGCAACTCCTAAAAACGAACCTTTTGACAGGGGAGATTTTATTTTTTTATCGTAACTCGGAACACGTTGTGTCTCCAGCGAGTTTAGGTCAATAATCGTAAAAACGCCATTATGTAAGGTGACCGATTTTTTCCCATCGGGCGAAATTGCCATGCCAAAGGGATCGTGGGTTATCCGCACTAATTTACCTGCCGGGGTTACAAACCTTCCACTTGGTAAAATGGAAACGCCGTTTTCGTTTATTTCGGCAAATTTATTTTCGGCAGGGACGCGCAATACTTCGTACTTTTTTTGCGAAAATCCAAATGTATATGTGGTAATGAAAATTAGAAGTATTACAATACGGCGAAAAAGTTTCATAGATTAGTTTTAAAGATGAAGGATTATTTTGATCGTTTTTAATAGAATCTGGTCCTAAATTATTAAAATCAAAAGTATTAACCTACTGTTTAAGGAATATCAACTTGCACTTAAGTTTAGATTAATTTTATGAGGCTCCAAATAAGTAACACAACATAAAATCCTAAAAAAATGTTGGAATACAATGATTAGCAATAAGATTATTGTGCCGTTTCCCCAAATTAACATTTATTAGGGGGAACGCAAAAAAAGGCAGTGCTTCACAGGACTGCCTTTAAATTACTCACTTCTAACTAACTACTATTACTACTACTATGTTATGATATATTTTAATATGTCTATTTTATCGTAACCTCTGCCAATACCGGAAGGTGATCCGAAGGATAAAATAAACCGAACGAATCGGACAAAACCCCATGCCTTAAAACGATAACTTTACTGTTAATAAAAATAAAATCAATTTTATTGGGCAATACCTTTACATCGAAGCCTCCACTGGTGCCAGCGGGTCCATACGGGGGAGTCAACGATTTGTCGAGTGCATCATCCAACTCTTTAAGAATAGATTGAACCGGTTCTGAACTTTTAACAAGATTTAAATCGCCAGTAAGCAGTAATGGAAGGTTTTCTTTATTGATTTCTTTTATGGACTTGAGAATAAGTTTTGCTGATTCCTGGCGGGCAATCTTACCCCTATGGTCGAAATGGGTATTGAATACATAAAAGCTTTTTTTAGTAAGCTTATCCTTTAACTTGATCCAGGTAACCGTTCTGTTGCATGCGGCGTCCCATCCAAATCCTGGTTTATCGGGTGTTTGGCTAAGCCAGAACATGCCATCGGCAAGTTTCTCAAACCTGGATTTTCTAAAAAAGATTGCCATATGTTCCCCTTTTCTTTGGCCATCATCGCGTCCAACGCCAACATGGTCAAAATCCGGAAAAGAAGCGGTAAGGTCATCCACTTGTTCCGGCAAAGCCTCCTGTACATTGAAAATATCCGCCAGATGGAATTTAAGAAGTCCCGCCACTTTTTCTTTCCGTAAAGGCCAGGCATTCGCGCTATCAGCCGGGGTATTCATGCGTATGTTATAGTTGATTATATTAAAAGAATCGTTCCTTTTCTCCTGCGCAAAAGTTGTATAACTTAACAAAGAGGGGAACAATAGCATTAAAATAAAAGCTAATTGTAATTTTCTCATAGTGATGATTATAAAATTCATTTCTAGTCCGATTATACAAAACCATCCAACCCAAAGGTTTGACCAGATGGTTTTGTAATTTAATACTATAAGTTGGTTGCTCAAAAAATTGCAAGCAAAATATGTTACCAGCCAGGATTTTGTCCGAGGTTAGGATTTGTAATAAGGTCGGTTGCCGGTATCGGATAATAATACATTTTGTCTTCCCACTTTCTGGTAATCGTATTCATCCAGATGAGTTCGCCCGAGGTATTATTCTTTACCCTTTGTGTGTTTGCTTTGCCAGCAACGGTTTCCGAAACATCCACATATGTTACTCCCGAAACAGCAGGCGAAGGTTTCGTTCCCTGGTAAAAAGCAACATCCAGAATACCGTCTTCATTTAAGTCCATGGGGGTAACCAGGGCAGGTACATAAAAGCCATTCCACTCCTGATTCATTAATTCCCCTCTTTTCCATCTAAGGATATCGGCAAAACGAAACCCCTCCAGGCATAATTCAATGCCTCTTTCCCTTCTCACTTCCAAAATGGTTGGATCGGAAATATTTGGAAAATAGTTCGTAACCAGGTATGGATCAATGGTGGTAGGTTTGGCAGTTAAACCGCTGGTAATTCCACCTCTTGCACGAAGAACCCCAATTGTTGCGCTCCAGTCGGCATCGGTAAGTGTGCCCAATTCGGCTTTTGCCTCGGCATAATTCAATAAAACTTCGGCAAACCGGAACTCCGAAATAGAATTTATATTGAGATCCCTTGTATCGTAGTACATATCGTCGAGTGTCCATTTGATAGGCATATACCCAGTGAACGTATAGGAGAAGATGGGAGGTGCAGGTACCTGAACCCCGCCGCTGGTTCTTTTGTAGTCGCCTAAGCGGATGGTTTGTTTGAGCCTTAAATCTCTGTTTTTAACTTCGTCTTTGAACAGCATGGTAGGATAGGCCGGATCGCTTGTGAAAGGAGTACCATCAATATTAAGGTAGGTATTGATAAATGTCCTTGTAAAGCTGGCCTTATTCCCATAAGTGCCGCTGGTCCAATACCAGTTGGCATCGTTTAGAACCGATAAGGTTAGGTCGCATATGGCAGCAAGCATAACTTCACTGGCAATTGGCGTACCGTTAGTAAACACACTACGATACGATTTACCGGCACCTCCGGTGGTATTAATGGAATATCCGCCATTGGTCATCACTGCTTTTGCTGCAGCCTCAGCCAT
This sequence comes from Bacteroidota bacterium, assembly GCA_020048915.1. Taxonomy (GTDB): domain Bacteria; phylum Bacteroidota; class Bacteroidia; order Bacteroidales; family JAAUTT01; genus JAAUTT01. The sequence goes on from JAIFLU010000229.1 coordinate 5,674, forward strand.
TTCGAGAAATGCTGAAGCCGTGGCCTGAAGGTTAAGTTCGGTATGGTATTTACGGAAGGTTCCTTCGAAGAGGCAGATTCTCGATTTAAGGGAGTAAGCCACGTATTTGGTTACTAAACTGCGGGTAGGATCGTTTGTTGATTTGATGTTTTCGCAGGCATAGTCAATATCGGCCATAATAGAGTCCATAACCAGTGTACGTGGGTCACGACCGCCATAAAGAATCGGATCGGAAACCTCTAAAGGTTTTCCCATCCAGGGTACATCACCAAATCTCTTTACCTTTTCGAAGTAAAAATAAGCCCTGAAGAATTTTGCAATGGCCGTATAATTCTTCCGCACATCGGCAGGCACTTTTGGATCGGTGTTATTTTCGATAAAATAATTAATATTCCTAAGGTCGCCCCAACTCCAGCCTGAACTTAAGGTTGGAGCAAAAGCTCCCTGCTGAATGAAGGTAGGCACAGATTTAACAGCCAGGTAATCGGACATAGCATCGAGATTAGTGGCTCGTCCGGGCAAAATAGAATAAAAAGAATTGACATATAAATCCAAGCCTTGTTGGCTTCCAAAAACGGAGGCTTTTGAAGCGGTCGATTCCGGAATTTCCTCCAGCTCACAGCTCGAAACAACTAAGGCTAAAAACAGAAACCACAAATATATTTTTTTCATAACTGTATTTTTTTAATAAGATTGTTAAAATGTTACGCTTAAACCAAAGGACACGCTTTTTAGCATCGGATAATTGTACCCATCGCCTGAATTGCCTCCGGGATTAAATACCTGATCGGAAGGGCCGGTATTTTCGACATCGATATGGCCTTTACCAACAAGCTTATATAAAGGTGAGTATGTCCAGAGGTTTTCGCCCGACATATAAACCTTAATATCATTTGCCCCGATTTTCGAAATAAGTTGTTGAGGAAGGTTATAGCCAATTTGAATATTCTTTAACCGTATATAGGCTATATTTTGAAGGTACTTTGTCTGCACCACGCCAAGTTCCCTTGATGTGTTGTTAGAAGCTGCACGCGACATAGTGCGGGGGAAATAGGCATCGACATTTTCAGGTGTCCACATGTTGTCCATATGAAATTCGGGAATGTTGTTGTATGGCCGGTTATATTGTCCCCAGAAAACTTCTGATTCAGTACTCGGATACCATTGTTGTTTGCCAACTCCTTGTAAAAATGCTGAGAAAAAGAAATTATTCCAGTCGGCACCCAGGTTTATTCCAAACATATAGTGAGGAGCATTGTTACCAATTATTTTCCGATCGCCCGGATCAGCAACGGTGTTTTTACCAACATTCACAAAGCCATCGCCATTGGCATCCAATAGTTTTATATCTCCCGGGAACCATATATTTGTAGGCGATGCCCTCATTTGTGGACTCTGTTTGGCATGAGCATCTATATCAGCCTGGTCAATAAAGAACCCTTCGGTGGTATAGCCCCACATTTCGCCAATAACCTGTCCTTCATAATAATCCGATAATAGTTTGTCGGGATTATTGTATCGGGTAATTTTTGCTTTGTTATCGGCAAGTGTAAACCTGAAGTTATAGTTAAGCGGTTTTGAAGCTACATTAAATTTGTCTCTCCACGATAAGGACAATTCCCAGCCTTTAGTTTCAAGGTCGGCATAGTTGCCCTTTGGGGCAGTAGCTCCAAAAGTGGCTGGAAGGGTTAAGCCAATGGTAAACATGTCGGTGGTATTGCGAACATACATATCGCCAACAAATCGTAAACGGTCCGACAACATCGAAAAGTCAAGTCCCAGGTTGGTGGTGGTCGAAGTTTCCCAGGTAATTCCATCGGGAAGAACAATTGGCTTGCTGGTTTGCTGAGGCTTAACACCGTTCAGAATGTATGACGATTGAGAAATTGAGAATTGTTCCTGATAGATGTACGAATTAATATTCCCGTTCCCTAATGAACCATAGGACGCTCTTATTTTCAGATCGGAAAGAAGTTTTGGAGAAACCTTCCAAAAGGATTCCTTCGAAATACGCCATCCGCCAGATAACGAAGGAAAAAAGGCATATCGTTGGTCGGTTGGAAATTTGGAAGAACCATCGTACCGGGCATTCACTTCAATAAGATATCTATCTTTAAACGAATAATTTAACCGGGAGAACCCTCCCAGAATTGCCCATTTTTCGTATCCACCACCGGTAACAATAGATTGGCCAAGCACTAAATTAAGATCGGTAGCATCCTGATAAATAATACCATTCCGTTGCACAGCCAGTCGGTTATAGGTAGACTGCTCATAGTTATAACCAGCCATAAATTTTAAATAGTGGGCATCGTTAAGGGTGTTTTCGTATTCTGTATATAGATTCCCGGCAAGGTATTGCGTTTCGCGCTGGTCGTAAGCCAAATCGTTTGTAGTGGTACCTACATAAGCTGTAACGCCGGGCTTATTGCTGTATGGAACTTGAACCCGTTTCGTTTTAACATTGTTGTTGGTGTTACTGAAGGTAAAATCGCCCTTAATCCGATAAGTATTATTAAAAAACGAAGAAGTAAATCCGGTTGAGTTTTTAAAAACTTTCCGTTTGGTATCTATTCCGTTTTTTCCATACCAGAGGTCGCCTACACCATATACCGATACCATGGTTAAAGACCCGTCGGGATTGAACATCGTTCCGTTTGGATGGCCTTCGTCTCCGATATTTCTCCAGATGCCGCTGCCTTCTCCAACGTTCATTGGGTTATGGTACAACATCTCCGAATAATCGGCATTATTATCTATCTGTAACCATGGCAATACCTGTATAGAGCCTTTTGCGCGGAAGTTTTTCATGCTATAATCATCCGAATTGTAACGAAACAAACCATCCTGATTTAAAAACCTGCCTGAAACCAGATAAGATGCTTTCTCTCCACTACCGGTTATAGCAATATTGTTTTCAGTCGCGGCGGTTGACTTTTTATATAACTGGCCATACCAATCGGTACTCCCGTAGTAGACATACTCCCCTGTAACTGGATCGATCTCAACAGTATTATATGCTTCGCCCGACTCAGACCTTCTTTTGAATTCGTCGAGGTAAGCCTGCGAAAATTTTAGTGTTTTATTAATATTTTGTGGGAAGGATCCATCTCCATTCTGAAATGCTTCCGAAAACATTTTTACCCAGGTATATCCATCGGTAACAAAATTAGGTACAGCAATTGGCTCTTTAATTGAATAGCTGGAAGAAAAGGTAACACTTGTCTTTCCTTTCGTGGGCCTTTTTGTGGTTATCAATACAACTCCAAAAGCACCGCGAGCTCCATAAATAGAAGCCGAGGCGGCATCCTTAAGCATCGAAACGCTTGCAATATCGTTGGGATTTAAGAGACTAGGATCCCCTTCTACTCCATCGATCAGGATCAAAGCACTTCCGCCCTGCCCAATAGAGGTAGTTCCCCGAATATTATAACTTGGTGACTGGATAGGTTTTCCGTCTAAAAGCCGGATGTTCAGATTAGGCATTACACCCTGTAATCCTTGCGTAAGATTAGGAACAGCTCTGTTCTCAAGTGCCTCGTTCGAAATTTGATCAACCGCTGCTGTGAGGTTTAATTTTTTCTGAGTACCGTATCCAACTACAATAACCTCATTAAGTTTTGTAGCATCCTGCAGCAGTTTAACCTCGAAAGAGGTTTGTTCCTTAATAGTAATGCGTTCAGAAACGTAGCCTAAAAAAGAAATTATTACGACAGCATCCGTATTGGCAACATCCAGGCTGAATTTGCCTTCCATGTCGGTAACAACACCTATTGTTGTGCCTTCAATTAATACGTTTGCACCGGCTATGGGTTCTCCGGTAGTGATATCGGTAACCATACCCGTAATTTTTATTGCCTGGCGGGTCTCCAAATTTGAACTTTCACCAAGCAGCATATAATTCTCCAACTTTTTGCCAGGTTGGTTCGAACCGGCCAGCAGTGTATTTGCTGATACATCGTTTAAAAACGGATATTTTACTTGCTGCTTTATAGTTGTATTCTGAGAATACAGACTCGCATTTACCTGTAATGCAAAAAATGCAAATAGAAACCAGGTAAGCTTCATAGCTAAATAGTTTTTTTTCTTCCCTGTATCCAAATAACAGGGGCTGAGGTAAATTCTTTTCATAGGTTTTTTTTTAATACTTAAGACATTATCCCTTCCGGGTTTTGTTTCATCATTCTGCGCAAAAAGTGATTATCCAACATTTTTAACTTGTTTTCTGATGATTTGAAGAACAATCCTTTGCATCTGCTTATAGGTTTATCTGAGTTACACGCGGCAACTATCCGGAAATAACTATAGTTAAAACAAGGGATAAAATTTCTTCTGCATACATCGTTTTGAGTTAAATTTTCTTTGCAAAGAACAGATTCTGGTATTTATTACCCCTTAAGCATGTCTTAAAAAATAATATAAAAAAAGCGCATAAAGCCCAATGAAAACAACTGTTTTAAGATGAAGTTAATTTCGGAAATTTTAACGATCGGAAGAACCGAAGCAGACTAAGTTTAAAACAAACAGCCCTTTGAATATGATTAGGCAAAAAGGTATAGTGACAAATAATACCTGGCGAAAAATTGTAGGCACCGGTTATGGAAAGTATAGCTAAACTGCAGATGGGAAACACAATATCCTAAACCTGTTAATAACCTGTTAATAACATAATGTTCTGAATATGTATACTATAAAGCTGGAGTTGTTACATTTAATTTTCTCCTAACTATAAGTTAATACCCGCATAGTAGCTTCGGTTAAAATTTAAATGCTTTTATTATGAATACAGAAGAATTTTCATCAGACGAGCTTATTGAATCGGAACCAACTGAAGTAATAAATACCGATGAGCAAATTACCGATTATACTTTTCTATCCAAGTTATCGAAAAGAAGTAGTGTTTTAGATTTCGACTACGAATTCTTTGGTTTTTGCCTTGATTAACAGCTCTGGAATTTGGATTATAAAGAAAGTTAAGAGGCTGTGTAAAAAGTGTTCAAAAGGAGCTGGATTGCAAATCCAGCTCAGCATTTTGGCTTAATAATCAACAGTATATGCTAGGACGGATTTGCAATCCGGCCTTCAAAAATAACTTTTTACACAGCTTCTTGCTTAATTTGTATAAGAATACGTTTTGTTGTTTTTTTGGGTGTTAAATAGATGTTGTTGTTTTAAGCTTAATTAGTTTGACTCCATCCGGGGTCGAAAAACCTTAATGGGAGAATAAACTACCTCGAAGCAACCCTTAGAGATTAAAAAAACATTTACTGCCTGATAACCTGAGCGGAGTTTACTGTACCTGAATTTTCTCCCGCAATGTCTTCCCACCTGTAAAAGTGAAAAGTCTTATCCGTAGACATAGCAACAAAAAGGCCATGTTTAAAGGTACTATTCAAATAATTAACGGTTACATCCGATCCATCACTTTCCATAGCGGCAACACGCACTACTTTAATTAGCGGGTGGTGGTATGGATTACCGGAATCTCCTTCCCTTCTGAAAATTTGAAATTTATTTGCCTGCTGGTCCGACAGTATAATATACCCCGTATTTTTTGAAGTGGGATAAATGGAGAGACCTTCATGATCGCTGGTAATTCCTGAAGTTGCAAAAAGAGCAAGCTCCTGGTTTCCTCTGTCGGGCGATGCATAATATTGACGTACTCCCGCTGTTTCGTCCGAATAGTAAATATACCCCAACTCGTCGTCGACAACAATTGATTCGATTTCCTTTTTTCCACTAAAGCGGCCAAATTCCCTCACTTTTTTAGCAGTAACTCCATCCGAAGTAGTTTCTAATTCGTATTGCCATAAATAAGACCCATTTGGCCCGGTCTTACGGCCAACTATTGCATATACCTTCGTGGATTCCGGATCTTTATAAAGCGAAATACCCATAGGATCGCGTAAAGTATCTCCCACAAAAACTTCAATTCCACCGTTATCTATAAATTTCATATCCGGTAAGGAACAAACCCGAATCATATTTCTACCCCTTTCGGTAAAAACAGCTATGTCAATTGTTTTGCCGTTATATCCAAAATCGTATTCAATATCAATATTATTAGGCCTTTTCAAATTGTAGATACTTTTTGATTTATCCAATTTACCTTCCAGATTAAAAACAAAAATCCCTCCGGTCGAATCTCCCTTATCCGTTCCTATAACAAGGCTTTTGGACGGATCGGCTTTATTAATCCAAATGGCAGGATCGTCGGTATCGTTCAGGGTAGTATCGGTAATAACAACGGGATTAACAATTTGGGTGTCCTCCCCTGCAACTGAAACCACTTCAACTGGTGCATTTTGTGTGGTATTGCAACTCCCCAAAAAAACGATCAGACATATTAATCCAACGAAATAATTAATCTTCATAAAAAAGTATTAAAATCAATTTATAAATTTAGTATCAATGTCGTTGAATTAGTGTTCTTCGACCCCAGTTGGGGTCGGATGTTTATAGAAATGCGCGCATTTCTATAAACCTATGACTCCTCCGGAGTCAAACTAATCGGCTTAAGTCAACGACATTGAATTTAGTATACTTATAAACAAATTCTATGGCGTTTATAAGTGCTTTATTTTAGAAAGAAAAAGAGCTGTGTAAAAAATCAGTTAATAATCGCATTTCGACTCCGCTCAATGTGACAATTAACTGATTTAAAAAGGTCAAGATAAACTATTCCAAAGATTTAATCCACTTTATACACAACCTCTTTACTCAGCATGATTATTTAGTTCCAAATGCTCCAAAATAAGCAGCTGGAGCAGGTGATTTGTAAGTTGTTCCACCAATTACAATACCAGTTGCTGAATAATTGCGGGTAAAATCGGTTTTAGCACCTGTTAATGCGGGTGAGCCAGCCTTTAGATGAAAGTCCCAACTGGAATTAAATGTCGAATTATTAACGTCAGTATTGAGGGGATAATTTTCGAACATAGGATCGTTGGCTCCGGCAACAGTTCCAGCTACATCGTGTGCCCCACGCACAACATCTTTAACGCCTGCCTGAAAATTAGCAACACATTCAGCAGTATAACCATAGTAATAGGAGTAATCGTAAGTTGATCTGAGATCAGCAAGACTTTTTGCCGAGTTTTTTACTGCAAAACGGCAATTTGCATGCAATGTATTCCATATTTCGGCATAAACTCCGGCTTCTAACCAAACACCGCCGCCTTTCACATCCGGCCTTCTCCAACCGCAATTAACAATGGTATTATTATATCCTACAATATGGCATTGAGGGGTCCGGTCTCCTGAATTTGAAAGTTTTAAAGCATTGGTATTCGGACTATAAACCATGTTAAAACATACATCGGCTATACAACCAGCTTTCAGATTGATTCCATCGCCGCCAGTTTCGCCCTGTGTGTGAATTTTATTGCCCGAAACAATAATACTACCCCCTTCGAGGTACATACAGTCTTCTCCCAAATTATTAAAAACTGAATTTATAATGACCACTTTGCCGTCGATATTGTTTTTAAAATTGACTGCAGGCAATCCTTCTCCAGCCGCAGCTTTGAAAAACCCGGCTTTAACCGAGGGAGATTCTTCGGTGGTTACATAGCCTGTAAACTCCACAATAACATTATCGAGCAATAATTCTTTTGAGGTTGGACCGCAAAGAATACCTCCCCAGATGCGTGGAAAATTTCCAGCTTTTCTTAAATTTTCAGGAACAGTAAATTTAACAGGTTTTTCGGTAGTTCCTTTGCAATAAAGGTTTCCGTATACAAGTATTTCTTGTCCGGCAGCAGTATCGTTCATTAATACAGTTACGCCTTCTTCAATGGTGAGGGTTTTGCCTTCGGGTATGGAAATATGACCATTCACGGTAACAGTAGACCCTTTTTCCCAAACTCCCGATACTTCTCCTCCGCTCAATGTTTGATCGGCAGGTTTATCATCTTCCTTCTTGCAACTTGCAAAAATAGCAGCGGCTAACATTAGCCCAACTAATACATTTTTCATTTTCATTTCAATTAAGTTTATCATTATTAATATTTGGATCTTAAAATTTATATCTGATACCAATCAGGTAGGCCGACATGGAATATTCATCCCGCACCAGGGTATTATTATCGCTTTCGGCATGAAAAGGAACATCGTTATTTAAGGGGTTTGTTTTCTTAATATAAACCTTGATATGACTATTCAGAAGATTATGTGCTTTTGCAAAAACGCTAAGCCCATTTTTGAATTTTTTTTCAGCAGAGGCATCTAATTGCCAAAAACCTTTTTGCCACAAATCGTTATCGATATACCGTGATACCGTATAAATCCGGTCGCCCGTATACGAGAAAGCTAATTGGGCACTTAACCCATTATGGGAATTTTTATAGAGCAACGAAATATTTCCAACATGAGACGATTGTCCAAATAACGGCCTGTTCTGGGATACATAGGCTGTTGAATCGTTTCCGCCAGAATCCTTTACCCGCGATAACTTTTGAGTAGCGATGTTCGATCGGGTCCAGGTGTAATTCCCTTTTATCCCCCATTCCCTGAAAAACTTGATAGCATCTATTTCGAAACCATAATTTATGGCATTATCGGAGTTAATTGGTGTGTAAACAATATTCTGGCTTACGTTCATAAACTTATCGAATGCAAATTCTATGGGATTTTTAATGTTTTTATAAAATGTTCCTGCCATAAGCTGGTCTTCGGGAGTGGGGAAATATTCCCATCTCAAATCAATATTATCGGCAGTGGCATGTTTCAGGTTTTTATTACCTGCGGTAGCAGGTTCTTCAGAGGCATCAATATAGGGGACAATTTCCTGAAATCCCGGTTTGTTAATGGCCCGGTAATACGATAACCGTATATTTTGTTTTGGAACCGGAGCATATTTGAGATGAATGCTGGGCAATATATCGGTGTACTTTTGATTGCCATTTGGCTGAGGTTCGCCAATAGGGTATTGCATGGAGTAACCCTGATCGGTATTTTCGACCCTTACACCGCCAATAACCTGAAGTTTACGAATTTCGAATCGAACCATTCCATACCCAGCCGCCACATTTTCGTAGGCATCGTAATTTTCTCCCACCGCAACCGTTCCTCTGGGGTTGTATACCCGCCATAATATTTCGTCGTAGCTGTTCCAATCCACCCCTTTTTCGGAATAAAAAGAGGTATAGGAAGTATCGGAGTTGCTTACATTTACAATTGCATTCTGCGTATATTTATTATAAAAACTGGTTCTCTTTTTTTGCCGGTACATGCCGCCAGAGATAATTTCGGTACGAATGCCGAAAACAGAAGGTTTATAGGTAAAATTCAGATATCCCGCTTTGTCTTCATCGGTGTTATGTCTCCAAACCCGATCGCTTCCGTCAAAATCGACGTATTGTTGCACTGGCACAAAATTCTCGAGGTTATTTCCATAAACCACCGTTGCCTCATCGGGTGTTTGATTATTAGCTTTCGAATATACCACCGACCATTGCGACGATAGTTTTTCTCCCAACTGGTGTTCTCCTTGCAGAGTAGTATTAAACAGGCTTTGCGTATTGTACCTGAAACGGGTTGAGTGCGAACGTTTAATGTTACCATTCCCCGGATCGTAACTAACTGCCAGGTCGGTATTCTGAATCTCCCTTACCTGGGTATTGTTAAAATTCAAATAAGCCGTATAAAGCTGTACCCGATGATTTTTAGAAAATTGATAATCCAACTTGTTATGGATACCATAATTCCGCTTGTTTTCGGTGTATATCCTTTCTTGCATGGAGGTGAGGATTGGCAGGTTATTTCCGTCGCGTGACAAATCATCTTTAAAATACAAACTACTTTCGCCATTAAATGTATTTTGATAGCTCCCGGAAACAATCCATCCCAGTTTCTTAAGAAAGAATCGGTTACCCACTGTTAGGTTACCGTAATAATTAACAGGGTATAAAACAGCTTCCTGTACAAGGTTTTTATTTGGGAAATCGGAAGGTACAGCTCTGTAACCGCTTGCATTTCGCTCGTATGGAGATTTTGGATTAATTACACTGGTATTGAATGTCGAAAAATCGTTTTCGCTGAAAAACTGACTGTACCCTATTGATGCATTTGCCTGGATGAGTAATTTCTCCGGAGCATTTTTCATTACCAGATTTACCGCTCCTCCTATCGCATCTCCTTCCATATTTGGAGTGAGTGCTTTCGTAACCTCAATCCGATCGACCATATCCGAAGGAAACATATCGAGCGAAATATACCGGTGTTTATTATGGGTACTCGGTATTTTAATACCGTTAACCAGGGTATAATTATACCGCTTGTCCATTCCCCTCAATAGTGCATACTGACCTGACCCCGACGAGGTCTTATCTAAAGTAACTCCCGACATGCGTTGCAACACATTTGCCACATTTAAATCGGGAGATAATTCAATAGCCCTTGCACTTACAACATTAATTAACTGGTTTGCATTTCGCTCGGAATTTCGGGCGCTTAAATCGCTGCTTTTATCACGGGTTGAAATTACGGTGACCTCATTGAGCCGTGTGCTTATAGGTTCAAAAGCAAACCCTAGTTTTATGTCATTCTTTTCATCCTTAATCGAAATGGTTTGTTCAATAATAGCATAACTGATTAAGCTGGCCGAAACCGAATAATTACCAACAGGGATATTCTTAAGTATAAAACTTCCATCTAACCCTGTAATGGTTCCCATTTTTAACTCCTTAATATATATTGTGCAGCCAACCAATGCTTCACCCGTAGTTGCATCCACCGCTTTACCCCGAATAATTGCACTTTGAACCAAGGGATTACTTAAAACTAAAAGAAAAAATAAAAAAATAAACCGCTTCATTATACTTGTTTTTCGGGTACAATTTTACTGAGAGCATATTGGTGATACAATAGCTATTGTTATAAAAAGAGCATAGCTCTTTTAACCGGTTGATGTTAACAGAATATGAATACCCAATGCTTATATAGGTTACAACTCCTTAAAATACCCCAGCGCCTAAAGAAAACTTAATATTGAAGCCCCTATTCGCCCAAAAACTTAAACTTAATTTAACCCATCCTTATAACTCAGGTGCGCTTCAACAAGTACTTTTACTGAATATCAACCGAAAGAAAACGCTAAGAATGTCCAAACGAATCATAATTGCTGATGACCATGCTGTAGTACGTACGGGCCTGCAGCTTATACTGGACGAAACAGACGATTTGGCTATTTGCGGCGAAGCATGCAATGGCCAGGAATTACTTTCGGAACTTGAAAAAAATACGTACGATTTGATAATCCTCGACATCTCAATGCCTGGTAAAGACGCGCTGGATGTTTTAAAAGAAATAAAAAGCAGGTGGAACAATTTACCCGTCGTTATTTTCACCATGAACTCCGACGAAATTTATGCAATGCGGATGCTCCGAAATGGGGCCTCGGCCTATATTAATAAAGAGACAAACCCTGAACAGGTAATTACAATTCTCCGAACCGTTGCCAGCGGAAAAAAATACTTTAGCCCATCACAAATGGATATGTTGGTTGAACTTGTAAACTTACCGGATAAAAAGCCGCTGTCGGCTCATGAGAATCTCACTGACAGAGAATTTCAAATTTTATTTATGCTGGTTTCGGGACTTAAAAAATCGGAGATTGCCGAAAAACTTTTAATAAGTAAACATACGGTTGGTAATCACCGGAATAATATCCTAAAGAAGTTAAACTTATCAACAAATTCCGAATTAACCAGGTATGCAATCCATCATGGTATAATACAATGAAAGCTATTAAACGAATTTGGATCTTTATCCCCATTTTATTGGTTTCTATAAGTATATTTTTCATTATTCTTGAGAAAAACAAAAGAGAAAAAGCGCATAATTCAACACGGCAAATTTTAACAATACTAGCACAAGCCAATAATTATCAGGCCTCGACACTTGCTAAATCTTTTCAATTGGGTAAAACCGGGTTAAAACTCGCTTTGGAAGCTGGTAATGATACATTAGCAATAGAATTATACCTGGTAATGGGGAAAAACCTAAGCCAGCAGGGAAAAAATAAAGAAGCAGTCCGATACTTCGAAAAAGCTCTAAATATTTCGCAGGCAGAGAAATATCGGAATGGCGAGTGCTCTGCTCTTATAGAAATTGGCATTCTTCACTACGATTGGGGAAATTATGCTACTTCGTTTACATATTTTGACAAAGCATTATCGCTGGCAGA
>JAIFLU010000255.1 GCA_020048915.1 Bacteroidota bacterium
CCACCAGGTAACCCTAATAAATAATGACTTTGTTTTTAAAAAACTTTAATGTGTAGTACGAAAGAATTTTTGCTAAGATCTAAAATATTATGATATTTTGTCGGGCTAATAAGTGCGAATATTTTATTACATATTGAAGATCAAAAAAATGGTGTTTTTAATGCAGGAAAAGTAGGGTGCCAGCACCTACCTTAGTCTAGTTGAAAGATACCGTGGCGTTGATTGCAAAAGCAGGCATCGTACCCTACAACCTGGGTAAAGCCGAAGATTATTCATTCGAAGCACTAAATAAGATATGGTAAGCCCTATAATAGCTTGGAGTCGGCCCTTATAATCAACTTGAGCATAAAATGCTCCAAGAAGTAACCCGGTATTATTATGGGTTTTCCTTGGTTGTAAAAAATCTGTTGAAAACTTATTCCCTCAATACATTTTTCGATGGTATTTCCTACAACAAAAGTCTGGGCTTTAACCTCACCTACACTGTTAATTTGCTTATTAGCGAACCCTTCATGATCTGTTGAGCAAGTGTTCCAATTATTTAAACCAGTTCGAGTTTCCTGGACTTTCCCCACATGAACTGCACCAGATATGCAGAACACCTGATTATTTGTATGAAACAAGCATGCCAAATAAATTTTGACACACAAGATAGTGATTATGGATGTTCCATCTGACAAAAAAAAACAATTATAAACACACGAAATGTGCCATGTTACAAAACTGCCAAGCGGCATTCGTTATTTGCCACCTGGCTCTTTGGTATAATTATCCAAATAATGGAATAATCGTTATATAAATACCTGTTATGATTGCAGTAGTTATTACCCCGGAGATATTTGCACCAATAGCCTCAGGCAGAACAACCGAATAGGGATTTGCCTCACTTACCGATTTCTGAGCTACCTTGGCGGTGCTTGGTACGCAGCTAACTCCTGCAATACCAATAACAGGATTAAAATTTCCCCTCTTGATAAAATACATGATATACCCTCCAAGTATACCTCCAACCCCTGAAAGGAAAAGCGAAACAATGCCTACTACCAATAGTAAAAGGATTTTTGGATTCAAAATCAGGTGTGCTTCGCATAAAACTCCCAACATCAATCCAAGAAAAAATGTGGAACCATATAATAATGGACCGCTGATAAAATCGATTACCGGTTTTAATCCCGACTCCCTTATGGCTACGCCCATAAACAGCGAAAAAAACAAAGGTGCGGCAACAGGAAAGAGAAAACATAGCAAAGTGCAAAGAACAACAGCCAGCGCGAGTTTTTGAGATGATGGAATTGTTTTCGGAATTTCACTTTTCTTATACTCAATTTTTATTGCCCGAAGTTTTTTAGGTACCATTAATTTAATAAGGTATGGATATCCGCCATAGGTAAGTCCTAAATAAAGATAGGCAACAACGGTTATTGGTACGAATAAGTGTTTTGCTAGGGATAGGGAAGTGAACAAAACCATTGGCCCATCGGCCCCCCCCACCATTGCAATGGAAGCCGCTTCACGGAGATTTAGCCCCATAGCCTGTGCAATGGGAATGGTTGCAAAAGTTCCAAGTTCTGCAAAGAGCGCGAGGAAAATACTCAAATAAGGGCGTTGTAAAACATAGCCAATATCGAGCAAAACCCCAATACCCATAAATACAAAACAGGCAATAAGGCCGTTACTGAATGTAAGGGTATATAAAGGTTGTAAAAAGTCAATCTGCATAATATCCATCAATTGATCCGGATCAGTAACCAGCGGATCGAGAAATAAATTACCCTGGGTACCGTTAGGCATAAACAAAACACCTGCGTTAATGGCCGCCATGCCCAAGCCCATAGGTATCATCAGCAAAGGTTCTAAAACGCCCTTTTTTCCTAAATAAACCAACAATATCCCCAGCAACACAAATCCTATGCGGGTCAACATCAAAGTGGTGTCCGATTCAAGCAGCGTCCCTACTCCCTGAAATAATTTATATAGTTCAATCTTTTCCATATTAATGTTCAATAATTTCGTTTGTATCGTTACTTGTTAAATTGTCTCTTTTTCGATTGCCGTAATAATAATTCAGTAATTTGCTATTCGAGGCCTCTTCAATTTGATGTTCCGCAATTTCGTTTGCAGTATTACTTGTTACATTGTCCCTTTTCCGGATGTAATTACTGTAATAATAATTCAACATCTTGTTATTCGAGGCTTCTTCAATTTTACCCAAGATTGAGGTGTTTTTTATGTGGCGGATACGTTTAATACTTCTCAGCCTTCGCATTTCTTGGTGATATTTTTCGTCACGGATAGTCTGGCTAAACTCAACTCCCCTAACCGAAATTTTAATTATAAATGCTACTATAAACCCTATTGCAAAAGTTAACAGGAACATGTAAAGCGTTAATAAATAAATATTCATATTTCGTGATTATATAGTTTGGAAATTTATTCAAACAGAAAAAAACATTTAGTCCTAATGATTAGAGATATTTTAACGCCTATTTACATTTAGCCGCATTTATCTCATGCATAATACAACCAGTTGAATATTATTATTTCAATATATTAATAAAGCCTCTTTTGCATCAATTAGTATTACTATTAAGGTAATTGATCTGAAAATAGGATACTAGAACCCTATTTCATTCCCAAAACTTAATAGTAAGCAAAAATTGTAAACAATTAATCTTATTAAAGCGCTATAACTGTCAATGCATCAATCAGGAGTTCATGCAGGACTAAGATGGAGGGAAAGAGTATTACTAAATTAAGAGGGCTCTGTTGATTAAATATTTGGGAGATAGATTGAATATTTTAACAATACTATCAAATACCTGGGATAGATATTTATATACAGGTACAAATCGAATTACATTTAAAACAGAGAGTAAAAAAAGGGAACAAATAGAAAGGTTTAACGAAAAGCTATTATCGGTTTTTGTTTTCTCATCCCAGTCCAGGATATTTGATGCAGCCACAAAATAAGGTTCGTGGGAATCGGAATCCAATATTTCTAATTCATTTGAAGGAGCAATATAATCTAAGGCTATATTGATATGGCCAAAAAATATCAATACCCACAAAAAAATCCGTATAATCCTGTTTTCCCGTATTGTTTTCATTTCAGGGGCAAAAGTAAAAAAATAGAATTTCGAAAAAAAACTAAACCCTGCTTTTTTTTGCAAAAAAAAGCAGGGTTTAGTTCGGATATATACCCTCTAAATTTATGACAAGATATTCGAAAAGGAATTGATTAATAGTTATTTAAAGGAATTGCCTTTGTTAGCTCTACGAATGAAAACTACTCATCCGACATTTGAACCAGCAATTCCCTGTATACGGTTAATAATTTCGATTTTGACACCATACCTATATATTTACCGTTTTTTACAACTGGCAAATTCCATGCTTCGGATATTTCAAATTTATTAATAACACTTTCGGCAGTATCGTCCGTGCTCAATATATATGGCACCTTGGTCATAAAAGTAGTCGCCACTAATTTATCATAAAGCTCGTTTTTAAACATTACATCTCTTACATCGTCCAGTAGAACAACCCCTAAAAATTTATCGTTTGCATCCACTACCGGAAAAATATTCCGCTTTGTTTTGGAAATAAATTGAATTAAATCCCGCAAAGTTGTTTCAGGGGCAATGGTTATAAATTCGGTTTCAATTAACTGCGAAATATTTAAGAGGCGTAAAAGGGCTTTATCTTTATGATGGGTTATTAATGACCCCTCCTGGGCAAGTTTACTGGTATAGACCGAGTGCGGGTCAAAATACGATTTGGTAAGGTACGATACTGTTGCTGTAATAATCAGCGGAACAAACAGCGAATAACCTCCGGTAATTTCGGCAATTAAAAAGATAGAAGTCAACGGGGCATGCATTATTCCCGACATCACCCCGGCCATACCCACCAGAGCGAAATTACGTTCCGAAAGGTGAGTCCAGTTAAAATTATTAACAGCCCGCGAAAAAATGAACCCAATTAGTCCGCCCATAAATAACGAAGGTGCAAATACACCACCTATACCCCCCGCTCCCGTTGTAGCAGCACCTGCAACTACCTTAGTAAAAAGAACCATGGTAAGAAAAATCAGAAAAAGCCACTTGTCATCTTTAAAAGAGTAAAACAGGCTATTATTGGCGACATCCTCGGGGACGCCACCCAATATATGCTGAAGGGTGGTATATCCTTCGCCGAATAAAGGGGGGAATAGAAAAATTAATAAGCCTAGGACTACCCCCCCAATGAGTATTTTCCGAAAGGCACTTTT
Organism: Bacteroidota bacterium; assembly: GCA_020048915.1. Taxonomy (GTDB): domain Bacteria; phylum Bacteroidota; class Bacteroidia; order Bacteroidales; family JAAUTT01; genus JAAUTT01. Next base: position 4,271 of record JAIFLU010000255.1, read on the forward strand.
TATTTTGCTAAAATATTTCTCGAATAAATAAAGGATTTTGGTAAAATATAAGGATAAAAAACCGCAAAATACTCCCAATAAAATGTAAAATGGGACTTTTTCCTTGACAAAAGGTTCGTATAGGGAAAACGAAAAAGTAGCGCTATCGCCCATCATCATGTAGGATATACTGGCGCCGGTGACTGACGATATTAATAATGGAACGATAGACCACATATTCAGGTCGATCATTAATACCTCCAGCGCGAAAATGGTAGCAGCAATAGGCGCCTTAAAAATTCCGGCAATGGCAGCAGCACTTCCACACGATATAAGTAGCGTGCGGTACTTGTAGTTCATCCGGAAACCTCCGGCAATGTTGGAGCCCAAGGCAGCACCTGTATTTACCATAGGGGCTTCCAGTCCTACCGATCCTCCAAACCCAACCGTAAATGTACTGGCTATGATAGATGAGTAAGTGTTATGAAGTTTAATTTTACTACTGTTGCGCGAAATAGCATACAACACCTTCGAAATACCATGGCTAATATTGTCTTTGACAAAAAATCTAATAAACAAAACGGTTAACAATATACCAATACCAGGGAGGGCCAGGTTAACAAAATTGGGCATATTGGCTTCCACATTCGAGAACACAAATTGCCCCGTCAGGTGAACAATATTCTTTAACAATACAGCACTGAGTCCTCCGACAACACCTGTGAGCAAGCATAAAATATAGATAAAGCCCCTGGGGTTTAAATTACGGAATTGCCAAATTTGAATAATGAGGGATTTGTATGCCCCCATAATACGTTTTATTGTTCGCTTGATTATTCCGTGGGTTGAGCTCATTTTTTAAGTAAAGGCATTTAGTCGGCAATAATAAACGATATACCTAAAAGTAAAAGTAACGAAGTACGATGGATTAAACAAACCAAAGTTGTTTTGGAAAGCAACTATCTTGGATATTAAAGAATTGAAGAAGAAATAGAATACCAGTGTAACATCAAATAAATTTATGC
>JAIFLU010000307.1 GCA_020048915.1 Bacteroidota bacterium
TTTTTACAAATGCGACACATTTTATAGTCCTGCCAATGAACGTGGCATTCAATACAACGACCCGATTTTAAACATTGATTGGAAAATTCCTGCTTCTAAACAGATTTTATCAGGAAAAGACCAAAAACATCCAAAATTTGAAAATGCCGATATTAATTTTTTCTATCCCAAATGCTGATGAATATTCTTGTAACAGGATCGAATGGACAATTAGGCTCAGAAATAAAAAAACTTCCGGGCAATATTTCGGGAGCAAATTTCTTTTTTACCGATATTGATACTCTTGACATTTCTAACCAATTAGATCTGGTTTCGTATTGTAAAAAAACAAATTTTCAATATATTATAAATTGTGCCGCTTACACTGCAGTTGATAAAGCAGAAACCGATATAGAGTTGGCTACCAGGATTAATGTAAGTGCTGTTAAAAACCTGGCTGAAGCTGCCAAAGTGAACAATTCATTTTTGATACATGTCTCTACCGACTATGTATTTTCTGGACATAATTACACTCCTTATAAGGAAGAAGATGAAATTTCCCCTACATCGGTATATGGTAAAACAAAGGCTGACGGAGAAAAAGCAGCACTTCAATATCAAAATTCTATAATTATCCGAACCTCTTGGCTCTATTCATCTTTTGGGAATAATTTCGTTAAAACTATCCTCCGACTAGCGAAAGAAAGGGAAAGCCTGAGCATTATTTCTGATCAGGTTGGAACCCCTACTTATGCAGAAGACCTTGCTAAAACAATCCTCGATATTATTATCTATCAGGGAAAAAATACCCCAAAACCCGGAATCTACCATTTTTCGAATGAAGGTGTTTGCAGTTGGTACGATTTTGCAAAAGAAATTGCAGACATCTCTGCTATTCCAATTAAAGTTAAACCAATTGAGACCAAAGATTATCCAACTCCTGCTCAAAGACCTTGTTATAGCGTATTTAACAAATCAAAAATTAAAACTACCTTTGAAATAGAAATACCTTATTGGAAAGATAGTTTAAAGAAATGTTTAAAAGAAATTAATTCATAAGCTATGGAAAGTTCAGAATTACTAATCTATGTTAAAAAGAAAGCTCAGAATTGGCTATCTGGAAATTTTGATGCAAACACTAAAAATGAAGTAAAATCGCTACTCGATACCAATGAAAAAGAACTAATTGACAGTTTCTATAAGTCGTTAGATTTTGGAACAGGCGGATTACGCGGCATCATGGGTGTGGGCACCAACCGAATGAACGTGTATACTGTTGGTATGGCTACCCAGGGCTTATGCAATTATTTAAAGACGCAATTTTCAGGCCTACCAGTTATAAAAGTTGCCATTGCTTACGATTGCCGAAACAATAGCGCTCTGTTCGCCGAAACAGCTGCAGGAATATTTTCCGGAAACGGTTTTAAAGTATACCTTTTCGAATCGCTGCGACCAACTCCTGAACTATCTTTTTCGATAAGGCATTTCCAATGTCAGAGTGGAATTGTAATTACCGCATCGCATAACCCTAAAGAATATAATGGATACAAAGCTTACTGGGACGATGGCGGCCAGGTGGTATTTCCTCACGATGAAAACATAATTAAAGAGGTAAATAAAATTTCAAATATTGATCAGGTTAAATTCAACGGACCAAAAGAAAACATTACCCTCATTGGGAGCGAGATTGATGAAATTTATACCGATAAAATTAAAGGCCTGTCACTCTCTCCAGATGCAATCAAAAGAAACAGCGATATAAAAATCGTTTACACCCCTCTTCATGGCTCAGGAGTTAAACTTGTGCCCATGGTACTTAAAAAAATGGGATTCACAAACATAATACATGTCCCCGAACAAGATGTTTCGGACGGAAATTTCCCGACGGTGCATTCTCCAAACCCTGAGGAATCGGCCGCTTTAGATATGGCCATAAAAAAAGCAAAAGAAACAGGTGCTGATTTATTGATGGGTACTGACCCTGACGCCGACCGTGTTGGTATTGCAGTAAAATTGAAAAATAACGATATAGTGTTGCTTAACGGCAATCAGGCCGCCACTTTGCTCGTTTATTACCTTCTCCGAAAATGGAAAGATAATGGAAAAATAAAAGGCAAGGAATATATTGTAAAAACTATTGTTACCACGGAACTTCTCGCCGAAATGGCAATGGACTTTGATGTCCCCTGCTACGACGTACTCACCGGATTTAAATTTATTGCCGAAATTATCAAACAAAACGAAGGCAAAATGAATTTCATTGGTGGAGGAGAAGAAAGCTATGGATATCTTGCCGGAGAGTTTGTTCGTGACAAAGATGCTATCATGGCATGCGCCCTTTTAGCCGAAGCTGCAGCGTGGGCAAAAGATGAAGGAAAACTTTTAATGGACATCCTAACTGAGATTTATATTAAATATGGTTTCTATAAAGAATCATTGCTATCGGTGACAAAAAAAGGAAAAGAAGGAGCCGAAGAAATTCAAAAAATGATGGCGAATTTCAGGTCACACCCTCCTAAATCAATTAATGGTTCTACTGTTACTATGATTCATGACTATCAAAAACAAAAATCCTATCATGTAATTCAAGGTATAAAAGAAGATATTCACCAGCCAAAATCAAATGTACTTCAGTTTATTACTGAAGATGGTTCAAAAATATCTATTCGTCCCTCCGGAACTGAACCTAAAATAAAATTCTACTTTGGTGTTAAAGAAAAACTTAATAGCGCCAGAGAATATAATCAGGTAAGTCAAAAGCTTTCGGATAAAATAAAAGCCATTATCAAAGATTTAAACCTGGGATAATTAGCACAGTAATATGAAAAGCTATCGGAAAGAGCTTTGGTTTAATACAACGTCGCGGCGTGAATTAATAAATATTACTTCGCACATAAAACATTGCATTGTTGAAAGTGGAATTAAAGAAGGCTTGATTCTGGTAAATGCTATGCATATTACATCCAGCATTTTTATTAACGATGACGAATCGGGGCTACATCAGGATTTTGAAACATGGCTCGAAAAACTTGCCCCCGAGAAACCCTACACACAATATAGGCATAATTCGTATGAAGACAATGCCGATGCCCACTTAAAACGAACAATTATGGGCCGGGAAGTAGTAGTAGCCTTAACAAATGGAGAACTGGATTTCGGCCCGTGGGAACAAATATTTTACGGCGAATTTGACGGAAAAAGGAGTAAACGGGTGTTAGTGAAAATAATTGGGGAATAATATTCCCCTTTTTTTATTTTGATAGCTTTTATCTGATAAAAAAATCGACTAATTTTAAGAAAAATACTTTTTATATGATAAAGAAATTTAGGTTCATCTTCCTGCTTTTAATTTTAAGCTCCAGTTTATTTGCTCAAATTGAATCCTTTATAACAACAGGAAATGAAAAATTACTAAAAAAGAATTATGAAGGAGCATTAGCTGATTTCAAAAAAGCTTTAACAGAGAATCCGGGAAATATTCAGGCATTAAATGGAAGTGCTTTAGCTCAAAATGGCTTAGGAAACCCTCAGGAAGCTCTTTTAATAGCCGAATCGGCCATACAACTAAACAATCAAAAGGATGCTGCATTTTATGTAAAAGGGGAAATACTCTCTTCCATGAAAGACTTTGCGGGAGCAATTTTAGCTTACAATGCTGCTCTCGAAATTAATCCTGCCTCCTTTCAATCGACTATTGGAAAATCAAAGGCATACAACCAATTGGGAAATGTAAAAGAAGCTTACAAAATTCTGGATGAAGCAATTGAAAAATATCCTTCGAACTCAGAACTTTTGATTGCCAGGGGATTGCTAAACAATAACAAAGAAAAATATTCAAAAGCATTAGACGATTTTGATAAAGCCATTTCCTTAGATGATACTAAAAATGCGTTTTCAGCTCACTTTAACCGTGGAATCACCTACTCCTACCTTCAGGAATATGAACCAGCACTGAGCGATTTTAATAAAGCTGCAGAACTAGATCCTACCAATGCAAATGCATTCCATAGCCGTGCTTTAGCAAATTATCAGCTTGGCAATTTTGAAGCTTCCGTAAAAGATTTTGAGCAATCGAATGAGCTAAACCCTAATAATTCGGTTACCCTCTACAATTTAGGAATGGCCTATTATAAACTGGAAGATATTGAAAATGCCTGCATGTACTTTCACAAATCATGCTCTATGAATAATACCAATTCGTGCAAAATGATTATTATGGTTTGCTCGGACAAGCAGAAGAAATAACTACCAGAGGTGTTTTTTGTTGTTTAGCAGGCAATTGATAATTCTTAAGAACTGATCGTTTGAGAATGCACAACGGCAAATATCGTTACTAAACGACATATAGTTTTTCATAGACGGCACATAGAATTGCCCCTTCGAATCTTTCAGAGAACCCAAATATTCGCAGTTAGAATCTGCTAAGCCTACTAAATAAGGATCAGCTGGAGTATCACAACATTTATCGCCAGTAACGTTGCATTTTATGTCGTTAACCAATTCCTTATCAAAAATTGTTTCGTGAGTATGATAGAGGCTAAAAAGATGCCCAAACTGGTGTATCAACTCTGTACTATTTACGCAATCCTTTTCCATAAAAACAGCATCTTTACCAGCAGATGGCATCAAGGAGTAGCCGCATACTTCGCTTCCAAATTTATCGATTAATGTAGTAGCAAAATACAGGTTAATTGTATTTTCACTATAATTCTGAACTAATAAATCGCTCTCATTCACTGCCGAATTTATAGTATTGAATTGATAATTGGTAATATAATTTATGGCGCAAATTCGGAAGCTCAGTTTTATAGGAGAAAAAGCCAGGTTAACCTTTTCAATTGCATTTTGAATAGCGATGGAGGTAATTCCATCCAAACCGTTCTGATCGCGAACCACATGAATTGTAACAGAAAGTTCACGATTCATTAAAGGCAAACTTTCATTTGATTTTGAAGGAGCAATATTTATTGTTTTTTCTAATGCAATTTGTTCAACCGAAACGACTGTTCCACATCCTCCCACTTGCGCCAGCAAATCGCCTGACAGAGAAATAAAAGTCAAACTCAAAATAGACAAATAACATCCAATCTTCATAAATTTTAGTATAAATAAATTAATTGGAATCTTCACCAGAATCAATATTTTCGGTATCAGAACTTAAGGTCCCTACAACCCTGAATTCAGTTCGTCGATTTTTATCACGACCTTCCGAATTATCTGAGCCATCGGGGTTAAAGTTGGGGGCTGCTGGTTTTTCAGCGCCATA
>JAIFLU010000146.1 GCA_020048915.1 Bacteroidota bacterium
TAAGTATTTAATGTTAAGCATAGCAAATTTTATTAATTTCAATTCCAGCTATTTTTCCATCTGTTAATATGTTCTCTTAAAGAAAGAATCGACGGTAAACTTTAGCATCGAACCTTCAGGAGCTCTGCAAGCTGGAAGGTTTATCCAAAAACTAATTCATCCCGCTCGCCCAATCAGCAAAATCAAACGTCATGAATAACTGCCGTTCAAAAGGATCGTCCTTAAGTTCCTGTAACTCTGCTGCCGAAGCTTCAAACAACTTTTTCCGGGCACTTTTACTCATTGCCTGGGGATATTTTTTGAATAGTTTCAATAGTACTGTTTCGGTTGGATAATTGCTGGTATTCAGTTTCATTTCCCGTTCGAGCGAACGCACCTCGGATATCAGGTAATCGAAATCGTGCAATTCAAAATGAACTATTAAATTAATAAGTCGAAGTACCCGCAACAACTGTTTGTTGGGCAGGTTGCCCAAATGAATTACCGATCGCAACAACTTCGCTGCTTGCCTTATCTGTTTGTTATAGTAATAGGTAATGGCAGTATACAATATTGTTTCGGCCCTATTCACCTGCGTTAGCTGCTGTAGCTTCCCCAGAAAATCCTTTTGCGAATCGATATAATCAGCAGCTTCTGCATAGCGTTTCAATCCCAAAAACTTTTTCAAATTAGCCACATACGTTGTTTGATGCAACAAAGCCATCGGAGAACCCCCTCCTGTTTCGCCAAGTTTGGCAATAAAAAAATCCATAGCGGCAAATTGACCGGTGGTATGTAAATTATTAAGAATACCGCGTAAATGGTGGATATAATAAATTGGCGCATCGCTCCATAATTGCCGGTACTCTTCAAACAAACTGTTTAGCTCGTAAAAAGTTTGCAGGCTCGATTTATTATCGCCTGTCATCATAAAATAAACCGATTGAAAAAGCAAATGGTTCTTTTTCAGGTCGAACGACTGAAACCGTTGGTTCCCGGCCAGGTTCATTTCTGTCATTACCAAATCGTTCAATTTCTCTTTGTCTCTTTGGCTACGGGCGCTTCCTTGGTTAATATATCGATAATTGAGCAACTCATATAACGACGAATGATCGGTAAGGTTTAACTCGTAATTTAGGTTTTTACGAAGCCGCGATTGTATTTTAAGTAATTCATTCTCGTTCACATTTTGATATTGAAACCGGTTGTGATAATGCAATTCCAGTTTATCAATGATCAGGCAATAGGCATTTTTTTCGTTCGAAAGTGCTAGTTTCCGAAGTTTTGCCAGTACAGAGAACCCTTCATTTATTAACCCTTTCCGGAAAAGAATCCGTGCTTCCTGAATCCCGGTCAAAAGTTGTTCATCAATTGCTGCGCGCTGGTTCAAAATTAAAAGGCTGCGAATAATTACGCTATAAAGGTAATTTATGGTGGAATTAATATCCGTTCCCGGTAATTTTTCCGAAAACTCTTGCAAAACCGATTTTTCAGCACCGGAATATTTAATCATCAAATCGTATAACGTCTTGTATGCTTTGTTTCCTTCCTGAAGTCCTGTTATGAGTTTGAAATTCCTTTTTTCGGACTGGGTGAGCGATTGAACCAATTGAATGACTGTACTAAAGTTAGGCATACTTTTGAATTTAGGGAATAACAAAAATATTGAATATTTAATATACTGTTTTAAATATAGTTATAAATTATTAGTCGCTTTTGAGATTATAAATACCACCATTTATTATTTCTGTTTTGATTCTGAAAGATTGTACATTTGAGATACAATATAAAAGTTCAACGCTACGCTTATTAACTACTTTAAAATCAATTTATGTTTTTAAACCGCATCACTGTAATTGGAAGCTGCAACACCGACATGGTTATTAAAACCACTAAATTACCTGCTCCCGGCGAAACCATTTTAGGAGGAAAGTTTTTTATGAACCCGGGAGGAAAAGGTGCTAACCAGGCTGTTGCAGCGGCCCGTTTGGGTGGCAAAGTGAGTTTTATTGCCAAAACTGGCGACGATATCTTTGGGAAACAGGCAAAACAGCTCTTTGATGCCGAAAATGTAAATACCGAGTATATGGTCACCGATGGCGAAAACCCTTCGGGAGTAGCGCTTATTACGGTAGATTCGCAAGCCGAAAACTGTATTGTAGTAGCCCCGGGGGCCAACAGCAACCTAACTGACAAAGATATTGACCTGGCTAAAGAAGAGATTTTGCGTTCGGAAATCATCCTGATGCAGCTCGAAATTCCGCTTGAAACAGTAATGTATGCCGCCAAACTGGCTTTTGATGCCGGTAAAAAAGTCATTCTGAACCCCGCTCCTGCCCGCGAATTACCCGACGAATTGCTCAAAAAACTTTATGTTATCACGCCAAATGAAACGGAAGCCGAACTTCTTACCGGCATAAAAGTAACCGATATGGCCTCAGCCGAAAAAGCTGCTAAAATTCTTATCAACAAAGGGGTGCAAATAGTAATCCTTACTCTTGGGAGCAAGGGCGCTTTCCTATACTCGAACCAGGGGTATAAAGTTATACCGGCTCCTAAAGTCGAAGCGGTTGACACCACCGCTGCCGGCGATGTATTCAATGGAGCATTGGTGGTAGCAATATCAGAAGGGTTTGAGTTAGAAAAAGCAGTGGAATTGGCCAACAAAGCAGCTTCCATATCGGTAACCCGACTCGGGGCGCAATCTTCAGCCCCCTATTGGAAGGAAATAAAATAATTACCGTTTGAAACAGATTAAAATGAAGCCAATTAACCTATTATTTATTTTCGCTTTTCAGGTTGTCATGTTTTCGTGTACCCCTCAGCCAGGAGGGGTCAATGACGAGGTAGCGCTTCACGACCTGAATAAATACCGCACCGAACTCGATTCATTCAGGCATTTAACAGCAGACCCGCACAAGCTTCCCAACATTCCATTTTTTCAATTTGGAATGGGCAACCGTACTAAAATACTTTATAAGAATGGCATATTAATAAACTCCCGTACTGGAGATACACTCGAAAAGTGGGATGTGAAAAGCGAAGTAATTATTCCTTATAACTATATGGTATACTTAAAAACCAACCAAGGCGATGTTTTATTGATAAAAGAAGACTCGGCCGGGGTTTGGATTTTTGATAAATCGGAGAAAAGATCAATTAGCGGAACCAGCGCTAAAGTAATTCTTCCCAATTTTGAAAATTTTCGGTATCCAACTATTATGAAAGTTCTCCACCATGAAATTTTGATAAATATTGTGGATGGAAAACCTTTGCCAAACCTTTTTGTATACCACAATCCATGGCGTCGCGACGGAGCAATGGTAGCCATGTGCCTGAAAGCTACCGGAAACCTCGATCAAATAAAAAGTTGGGTATTGTCTATCACCGACCCATTCGACCGGAATAATGCAGGGGAAAGGGAAGCCGACAATCTTGGTCAAACGTTATATCTACTCTCCTTGTTTGTCGATAAATCAAATCCTATGGTGAATAAAATTCTGGAAGAAGCAAAAAAATATGAATTTACCGACACAAAAGGCACTTATATAAAAGGAAGGTCCGATTTTCATGAAACGCCGGTATATCAAACCAAGTGGATGAAATTTGGATTGAAGCAATTTGCGTTACCCGATAAATATACCATCCCAAAAGTGAAAGACAATTATTCGTCCCTTTTCTGGTGGGATTATAAAAGTCATTATGTAGCTGGAACGGAGGATGCCAACGATAAAAAATTCTATCCTTACTTAGGATGGGCAAGCGACCATTTTCATGGAAACTTAACCAGTCCGATAAGCGACCGTGATTATCCTTTAACCTGGGAAATTCAAGCCAGTCAAGCGAACTATGCCGGTATGGACAAAATAGACACCACCTATACCAGTCAAAAGATTGCAACACCGCATACCTGGCACTCGGCCGAAATATTCCTTTATCTGCTCGAAAAGAAAAGAATAAAATATTCCATGACAAATAAATACTTATGATTCCTATGAAACAACTACTTCTACCTGCACTATTACTATTCTTGCTATTGGGTTGCAGTAAAAATCTGCCAAAAACAGCCGTTGAACCTGCTAAAATTATTTTCGACACCGACTTTGGCCCCGATTACGACGATGTAGGTGCTCTGGCGTTACTTCATGCGATGGCCGACAGTGGCAAAATTGAAATTTTGGCAACCATTTCGAGCAATAAACACGAACTGGTTGCGCCCGGCATGGATGTGTTAAACACCTATTTTGGGAGGCCTAACCTGCCTGTTGGAGCACCAAAAGGAAATGCAGTGAACCTCGGAGCATGGCAACATTGGCTCGATTCGTTAGTCGCTAAATTTCCACATAAAATCCAAAATACATCCGAAGTAGAAAATGCAGTATCGGTATACCGCAGAATCCTGGCAGATCAGCCCGATTCGAGCGTTACCATCGTAACCGTTGGCTTTTTAACCAACCTCGCTGATTTGCTCCAATCTGCTGCCGACAGCATCTCAAACCTTTCTGGGAAAGAACTTATCCTAAAAAAAGTAAAAAAGCTGGTATCCATGTCCGGAACATTCCCCGAAGGAAGAGAATTTAATGTTCATATGGATTCAACTGCTTCAAAAGTTGCTTTTGAGAACTGGCCTACCCAAATTACTTTTACCGGTTATGAAATTGGAAGTAAAATTTTTACAGGACTACGCGTTATGAAAATGCCGGATAACAATCCTGTTAAAGATGTTTTCCGAATTAGCATCCCTATGGCCGAAGAAGATAAAAACGGACGCATGAGTTGGGACGAAACCGCCGTATTAATTGGAGTTTATGGAACACAAGATTTTTTTGATACCATCAGGGGAAAAATGGTGGTAAACGAAAACGGCAGCAATAGCTGGATAAACGATTCGTTGGGTAATCATATGTATGTGGTACAAAAGATGCCAATTCCGGAAATCACCACTATTATTGAAAACCGAATGATGCATATTCCAAAGAAATGAAATACAATTGAAATACAAAAACTACTAAAACTGAATATAATGAAAAGAACAAGCTTTATTACGCTGCTATTAATGGCTATTATTGGGGGCGGATGCAAAAACAATTCTACCGAATACAGAACCATATCGCCGGAAGTATTGAAAGATAAAATTGCCGGAGGATGGGCCGGAAAAATGATTGGAGTAACCTATGGTGCCCCCACCGAATTCAGGGCTCAGGGAAAAACATATGAAGACTCCATTAAATGGGTTCCTTCGGATGTAAAAGGCTCTATTTGGCAGGATGATATTTATGTGCAGCTAACCTTTCTAATGACCATGGATCAATATGGAATGGATGCCCCGGCTAAAAAATATCAGGAGTTATTTGCCAAAGCAGGCTACCAGCTCTGGCATGCCAATGTTCAGGCTCGTAAAAATTATTTCGACAGTATTTTTCCTCCGCAATCGGGTCATCCCGATTATAACCTTCATGCCGATGATATCGATTTTCAGATTGAAGCAGATTACATTGGGTTTATGTGTCCGGGAATGCCGCAAACTGCTAACAAAATAGCCGACAAAACCGGTCATATTATGAATTACGGCGATGGTGTTTATGGAGGGGTATTTGTTGCTGCACTCTACGCCGAGGCGTATTTCGAAAACGACATTCCAAAAATTATTGAAAAAGCGTTGTTATCCATCCCTTCGGAAAGCGATTATTCGAAAATTGTAAACGATGTTATCCTTCTTCATAAGCATTATCCAACCGATTGGCGTGCTGCATGGGCCGAGCTGGAAGCCAAATGGGGGAAAGTTCAGATTTGCGAAGCGGGATCGACTTTTAACATCGATGCAAAACTAAACGGTGCTTACATTGTAATGGGATTATTATATGGAGAAGGCGATCCGGTAAAAACTATGGAAGTTTCTACCCGTTGCGGGCAAGATTCGGATTGCAACCCTTCGAATGCCATGGCAGTTTTGGGTGTAATTAAGGGACTAAGCGGTTTACCTGCCGAATACCAAAGTGCTGTTAATGCCATCGGCGATTCCCTATTTGTTAACACCAGCTATTCTTTTAACAAAGCCGTGGTTAAAACACTGGAATATGCCGAAAAACTGGCAGTAGAAAATGGTGGCGAAGCAACTGACAAGGCGATTAAAATAAAGGTTCAGCAACCTCAGCCATTTGCACTGGAAGTGGCATTCCCCAAACTGGTTTTTGATAAAAAAATAAATGTTTTTGCCAGCGAAGGTTGGGAAATTAAAGGTACATGGAACAGTTACACCCAGGTTAATTCCTGGTCGAAACAAGAAACAAAAAACCAGGCTAAATATAGTGGCAAGGCCGGAGATGAAGCAACCTTTACTTTTGAGGGAACGGGGGCATCTATTGTTGGCAATTGGCTTAAGGATGGAGGTAAAGCCGATGTTTTTGTCGACGGCAAGTTTAACCGCACCATCGACTGCTATTTCAACTTCGCCAATCAGGAGCATCATTCCATGAACCTGTTTCACATAACCAATCTACCTTTAGGAAAACATGCAATCCGATTCGTTGTAAAAGGTGAAAAACGCCCGGAATCGACAAATACAAATGTTTACATTACCGATGCTGTAGTTTTTAAAACTGCCGATAAAATAAACGAGGGGTATAAATTTTCCTTTCAGAAATAGAGAAGTGGGAAGTCAGAAGTCAGAAGTCGGAAGCTGGAAGTTGGAAGTACAAGGTGCTATATATCATGGAATTGAGAATCTCTTTTATTAAGGCTCGGACTTCGGACTTCGGACTTCGGACTCCGGACTTCGGTCTTCTGTCTTTTACCATCTTCTAAACCATAAAAACTAAAACCATGTATATTGTAGAAACCTATACTACTGCTGTTATCCTCACCTTTATAACCATGTTGTGCTGGGGATCGTGGGCCAACACCCAAAAAATTGCCAAAGGGTACCGTTTTGAACTTTTCTATTGGGATTATGTAATCGGTATCCTTATTTTTTCGTTACTGATTGGATTCACCCTGGGCAGTAAAGGCCCCTCAGGAATGGGCTTTTTAGCAAACATGCTGCAGGCCGATCAAGGGAATATTCTGAGTGCCATTTTGGGCGGAGTTATATTTAACCTCTCGAACATATTATTGGTGGCTGCCATAGCTATTGCAGGCATGGCTATTGCCTTCCCAGTCGGGGTTGGACTTTGCATGGTTTTAGGCGTGATTATAAACTACATTGCCGCGCCACAAGGCGATGCATTTACATTATTCCTTGGGGTTGGTTTGGTAACTGTTGCAATTGTTCTGGATGCCCTGGCTTACCGAAAGTTAGCTACCAGTAACCAAAAAACTCCGGCCAAAGGAATTATTCTTTCCGTATTGGCGGGATTTCTTATGGCATGGTTTTTCAGGTTTGTAGCCAGTTCCATCGCTACCAATCTCGAAATGCCCGAACCCGGAAAACTTACTCCATATACGGCCTTTTTCTTTTTTGTAATTGGGATCGTCGTCAGTAATTTTATTTTTAACACTATTCTGATGAAACGCCCCATCGAAGGAAAACCGGTAACTTTTTCCGATTATTTTAAATCGGATGCCAAAAGCCACCTGGCCGGAATTGCAGGCGGAATGGTTTGGGCGGTTGGAACATCGCTAAGTCTGATTGCCGCCGGAAAAGCAGGTTATGCCATATCGTTTGGCCTCGGACAAGGCGCGACCTTAATTGGTGCCCTATGGGGAGTTTTTATATGGAAAGAATTTGAAAAGGCTCCCAAAGGAACCTCTAAATTACTGATCCCAATGTTCTTGCTGTTTTTTGCAGGATTGGGATTCATTATTTATGCGGGAAGCCATTAAACAAGGTTGAATTGGAATAGAGGTTTTTTGAAAAAAAAACAAGCAAGTTATCTGCAACAGATTGTCTCAAAATTCAATGAATTGTCATATTGAGCGGAGTCGAAATACGGCAATTCATTGAATCAATATTCAGATGGTGAAAGAAGAAGCCATTTTTAGCTCATATGACAGTATTAACTTCGAAAATCAAAGCTATATCCTAAAAAAATCATTGTCAACTATTTCCGAATTACTTCTTCAAAAGCTCCGGATTTCGAAGGAATCCAACTACCCATACCAAAATTAGCACTGCCGAAGGAGCAATAATGCTTAAGTCGCCGGTCATGTGAAGGATAATTGCCCCTCCCATATAGGAACTCAGCAATAATGTGCCATAAATATTGGTTTTGGGAAATAAAAACAACAAGGCTGATACAATTTCACCCAGGGCAATGATAATACGCCAATTTGTTAAATGAATAGCGTCCATTTGTTCCGGATGTAAAAATTTACCCGATGCGCTAAAAAAGTAAAGTGCCGTTAATAACCCCGCAATTACCCACGCTGTAATTTTCCTTGCTTTCGAAATTTCTGTATTTGCCATATGGTTATATTTAAGCGATGATTACTGCTTTTCGTACTTAAAATAACCATTTGCCCCAAATTTTGTTCAATTAAAGTTTTGGAGGAAATCATTGCAGAATTTTCTCCTATTTGTAATGCTTAGTATTGATTCACAGGCATGCTCAATCTTAAAAACACTTAATCTATAAACCGTTTTATCTTCTCAATCTCTCCTAACAATAAAAGCATATCCTTTTCGCGAAGGGGGCGTTGGCGGTCGCATTCCTTATCAATTTGGTAATCGAGATTCATTAATTTCAACAACCCTTTATCTTTAGGCGCAATTTTCACGGCTACAGGTTTAATGCCAAACCGCTCCTCCATATTAATGGTATCGAGCGTATGACCTATATATTTTGCAGGAAGCGATATTTCGACAATTGCAAAACTATCGTTCACCATCATAATACTTTTGGCATTTCGAAGCATCAGCATAGACGACACCTCCGAAGCAGTATCTTCCTCGGGGTGAATAATTTCAGCAATCCCTAATTCGCCCAGAATAGTTTGGTGCATTGGATTAATCGCTCTGCCAATTAACCGTTTAACATCCATTTTTTTAAGCAGCGAAAGCGTTAAAATAGATGAGCCGATATCTTCGCCTATGGCAACAATTACAGCATCTACATCCGATACAGGGAGCGATTGCAATGCATTGGTCTTGGTACTATCCATTATTACAACCTTCGTAATTCTGTCTTTCAGTTCTTCCGCTCTATCGTTACGATTGTCAACTCCAATTACTTCGTTGCCTAACGATGTCAGCTTTGTTGCCAGTGATGTACCAAAATATCCTAATCCAATTACTATGTACTTCATAATTTTTTAGTTAATCGCAATATCCTCAATTGGTAAGCGGTAATTTCTTTTTGATTTTGCTGAAAGTACTCCCGACAATAAAATTATAGGGCCAATGCGCCCGACAAACATGAGTAAAATTAATACTATTTTACTATTTGAACTTAAAATTGCAGTATTAACAATGCTCAACCCAACTGTAGAAATAGCCGAGACACACTCAAACAATAAATAGAGCGGCTCTTTTTCAGGTTCAAAAACCAGGAGAAGCAAAAACGCCATCGAAATGATCAAGATAGAAACGATAATGATTGATAAAACCCTGGCAATTGTATGCCTTCCAATTTCACGGTTTCCAATTTCGAGGTACCTCCTGCCCCTGCAAAAATTAAATGCAGCCCTTAAGGCTATTGCAAATGTAGTGGTTTTAATCCCTCCACCGGTAGAACCGGGAGAAGCCCCTACCCACATTAAAAAAATCATAAAAAACACCGTCGGGTAACTCCAAAGAGCAATATCCACCATATTAAACCCTGCAGTTCTTGAGCTTACACTTCCAACAAAAGAAACTAGAATTTTTGCCCCTGTATTAAGCGAGCTTAAACTGCTTTCCTTTTCAAACACATAATAAAGTATGGTTCCAATAATTAATAACGATAGAGATACTCGCACAGCAAGTTTCTGTCCAAGTACAGGAGGAAATACTTTTTGTTCCCGCTTTTGTTTTGATAGCCGTTTAAATTGAAAAACAACCTGATATTTTAAATAATTATATAAGCTTAATAAAACTGGAAAACCAATCCCGCCCAAGATAACAAGGGTACACATTGTTAACTGCAAGGTATAGTTAAATTGAATAATTTCTGTCGCTAAATTTTTAGGGAAAAGCGAAAACCCTGCATTGCAGAAAGCCGAAATAGAATGAAAAACAGCATTAATTGCTTTGTAATTCCAACTTCCTTCTAACGAATAAAAAATAAAAACTACCCCTAACCCTTCCACGATAATTGTGATAAACATTATTTTTATCAGTATTTTAATCATTCCACCCAGGTGCTCCCCGGCAAAAATATCATAAAGCACCAATCTGTCCTTTATGGTAGCCGTACCCAGGAAAATGTAACTAAAAAACCCGGTAAAAGCCATAATTCCAAGTCCTCCAATCTGAATTAAGATCAGAATAATGCTTTTACCAACCGGAGTAAAAACGGTTACCGTATCTACCACAACCAAACCGGTTACGCAAACTGCGCTTGTTGAAGTAAATAGTGCCTCGAGATATGTAATTGGAATCCTGGTGGCATTCGGCATCATAAGCAATCCACTCCCTAAAAGGATTATAAATAAAAAACTGTAAGCAAACAGCAAAGATGGCGAAACATTGGTTTTATTCAGAATCTCCCCTAAACGGTATGTTTCCGTAGCAATTAGCACAATTGCTAATACAATTAAGGTATACTTCGAAAGCAAAACTGCTTCTAAGCCACCAAAAGAATAATTAATCCAATTATAATTTGGGACCAACACGAACAATGTTAAAACCAACAAAGCCATTTTACTAATAAATATGGACGGTTTGGTGGGATTCACCAAAAACAAATCGAGCAAAATTTTCGTTGTAAACAAGCAGGTTAGTAAGAACACATATCCTTCGTGGATTTCTTTAATTCCGGTATTGTTCACTTGAAAACCCAAATCGAAAACCAGCAAACCAAATAAAAAAATACTGCTTAAAGCAAACACAAAAAAAGCGATAGGCTGAATAATGCTTTTTACCTGCAAAAGAATATCGTAGAGAATGAATATCTTTTTAAAAATCAACTCCCGATACTTGAATTGTGAAAGCTTCATTGAAAATTTTTTATGTAAAGAAAGCTATTTTATTCCAGCACGGGCTTTGAATGATCTAATTCCAACCCAACAGATGTTCGAGGTTTAAATCCTGTCCAGGTTTTTAGGCTTGCGTCGATATCCAGGTATTTACCATAATCCATTTTCTTAAGATGTACCCCCAAAAATGCAGTTATAAAATGCTGGTTGATATTATTAATTCTGCGCTGATCCCATGCAGGTTCAGCATAATGGTAATAAAAATCGAAGGGTAACCCCGGTTTCAAGGATTCAGATGGAGGAGGATTGGGAGCCACGTTATGCCTTGCATTTATGTATGTCAAAAGATAGCGGTCGGAGTTTACCGCTCCGGTGTATATAGCTTTTATACCCTTTTCATACCCCGAGACATCATCCTGACTCCCGGCAACAAAAAAGGCAGGAACCTTTATACCTTTCAAACCATCGGCATCCCAACACCCCCGCTCCATTCCCCAGGGAGCAAATGCCACAATAGCTTTAATGCGCGAATCGTGCGAAGCCATATATACTGGATTATTCGTTGAAAGCACCTCTA
Source organism: Bacteroidota bacterium (assembly GCA_020048915.1). GTDB lineage: Bacteria > Bacteroidota > Bacteroidia > Bacteroidales > JAAUTT01 > JAAUTT01. Next base: position 11,609 of record JAIFLU010000146.1, read on the forward strand.
TTGCTTTGCTTCCTCCCGACATTGTTCCGAAAAAAGTAACCAGCTGAGAACTGTATCCTGCTCCAGCGGCATTAAGTACACCATAGCCTCCCATGGAATAACCAATAAGGGCGGTGTTGTTCGCATCCGTCAATCCCGACAAAAAACTTTTGTTACCCGGTTTGCTCATTTCGGCGATTTGTTCCAATACAAACAGTATGTCCCTGGAACGGTTAAGCAATGTACTTTGAAAGCCTGCTGCATCCTGATAGGTCGATTCCATATGGTCTATCGCTACCACTACATATCCTTTGGATGCTAAATTCTCAGTCAGATAAGTCATAAGCAAACGTGACCCCACATAACCATGCGAAACAATAACCAGCGGAAATGGGGCTGCCCCTGAATTTGGAGTTCCATCACGCATAGCCCTTCCCGAAAAGGAATATTCGACATACGGATTTTTAGGATTATTTACCGCTCCCCTGGATTCATTGTACCTTATCATATCATTAGTCCCCTCAGACAAACTGGCCGGATACCAGACTTCCAATTTCAGTTTTCGGTCATATAATGGCTCTACTCCATTCTTCGCTTTCAGGATATCTATCTGGTCCTTATGAACGATTTCCAAGGTGCGGACGCCAATTTTATATTCGCCCCTTGCCGCCAATTCGGGAGCATCGGGGAGCGCATCTCCAACAAAAAATTGAACATCGGCTGTTTGAGCGTTAGAAGTTTCAACTGGACATAATCCAACTAAAAGTATCCCAAGGGCAAATAACTGGAGTTTTTTAAGTAGCAGTTTCATATGTCTGTTATTTTATTATTAATTTTTGTCAGGTAGATTCCCGATAGTCATTCTCCTGTGTCAACACTGTTTTGTTGCAGCAAAAATTGTATCGCTTCTCAAATGTTACTCAAAATTAATTTGTTCTGTTAAATTTAAACAGCTTCTTCGAATATAAATATTATCCCAAATAATAATACCCTTTTTTAATGATTTTAAGGAGTATTGAACGCATATTTTATTTGCATCCACTTTCCCAAAATATCCGGTGTTAAAAACTTTTTTTCCTTCTTACAAAACCATCACAAAATTCCGCTTTTCGTTTTCAATTGATTATTTATCTTTAGCTGCAATTTTATTTTTTAAGTTCATCGTATTTAAAACTTTCAGATCGGATTACATGCAAAAGTCTGAACAAATTATTACCGTGGAACATGTATCGCATACCTTTGGCGACAAAACTGTTCTGGAAGATATTAACCTGGTGGTAGGAAAAGGGGAATTTGTTACCATTTTGGGACCATCGGGCTGCGGAAAAACCACCTTAATGCGTTTAATCGCCGGTTTTCTAAAAGCCTCGGAAGGGCATATTGCTATTGCCAACGTGGATATGACCAATACGCCACCGCATCATCGTCCCGTGAATACCGTGTTTCAGAAATATGCCCTGTTTCCGCACCTGAACGTTTTCAACAATATAGCTTTTGGATTGAATCTCAAAAAACTGCCGCCTGCCGAAATAAAAAAGAAGGTGATGCAGGTTTTGAAAATGGTGAGTATGACCGACTACGAAGAACGCGATGTTGATTCGCTTTCGGGTGGACAACAACAACGAGTTGCTATTGCCCGTGCTATTGTAAACGAACCGGAAGTATTGCTCCTCGACGAACCTTTGGCAGCCCTCGATTTGAAGATGCGCAAAGACATGCAGATGGAAATAAAAGCCATGCATAAAAAGTTGGGGATAACCTTTGTGTATATTACCCACGACCAGGAAGAAGCCCTGACCCTCAGCGATACGATTGTAGTAATGAGCGAAGGGAAAATTCAACAAATTGGAACACCTACCGAAATATACAATGAACCTGCCAACTCCTTTGTAGCCGATTTTATTGGCGAAAGCAATATCCTGAACGGAGTGATGATCGAAGATAGTTTGGTAGAATTTGCCGGCCATAAATTTGAATGCGTGGATAAGGGTTTTGGACAAAATGTACCGGTAGATGTCGTAATTCGTCCCGAAGACATTTATATTTTTGAGATGTCGGATAAAGCGCAATTTTCAGGACTGGTGACTTCCAGTATTTTTAAAGGGGTACATTACGAAATGATGGTTACCACCCCCGAAGGGCTAGAATTTATGATTCAGGACTACCATTGCTTTGATGCAGGCAAAACGGTCGGACTTCGTGTAAAGCCTTCGGATATTCACGTAATGAAAAAAGAACGGCTTTGCAACACGTTCGAAGGGTCAATTGTCGACAGAAGTCATGTCCGTTTTCTGGGTCATACCTTTAAATGCAACGATGCCGGTAAATTTACCGTTGGAAGTAAAGTAACAGTAAATATCGATTTCCGGAATGTAATTCTTCAGGATAATGAGGAGCACGGGATGTTGCAGGGCGATGTAAGTTTTATTCTTTACAAAGGCGACCATTACCACCTTACCGTGTTAACGCACGAAAATGAAAACATTTTTGTAGACACGAACGATATATGGGACGACGGCGACCGTGTTGGAATTACCATTGCTCCCGAATCGATTCAAATCGCTAACCATTAAACCCGAAAAACGTGCAAAAAAATATTTTGTCATTTTTAGGGCGGAGAAGAAACTGGTCGATTCCTTATATCCTGTTCCTAATCTTTTTTGTAGTTATTCCGCTGGGACTAATTGTATTTTATGCCTTTACAAATAACGAAGGTCAATTTTCGTTCACAAATTTTCGCAAATTCTGGATGCAGCCCGAGGCATTGAATACATTTATTTACTCGGTGGGCATAGCCCTTATAACAACCTTTATTTGCCTGCTTCTGGGATATCCGGCAGCATATATTATGAGTCGCATGGAATCGCGAAGTACGAGGATATTGGTCATTCTGTTTATCCTCCCTATGTGGGTTAATTTTCTTATCCGGACACTGGCTACCGTGGCGTTGTTCGATTTCCTAAGTTTGCCACTGGGCGAAGGTTCCCTGCTCTTTGGAATGGTTTACAACTTTCTGCCATTTATGATTTATCCGATATACAACATTCTACAAAAAACCGATCATAGTCTTATAGAAGCCGCGCAAGACCTTGGTGCAAATCCCAGGCAGGTGTTTTTCAAAACCATTTTGCCCTTATCAGCTCCTGGTATTTCGAGTGGAATCATGATGGTTTTTATGCCGGTAATATCCACATTTGCTATCGCCGAACTTTTAACAATAAACAACATCAAACTTTTTGGAACTACCCTACAGGAAAATATCTACAACGGAATGTGGAACTACGGCGCCGCATTATCGCTTGTAATGCTGCTGCTGATTGGAATTACATCGTTGCTCAATAACGAAGGAAGCGCCAAAGCTACCGAGGAAGGAGGCTTGTTATGAAACGAATACTCTCGGGCTCCTACCTGGGCTTATTGCTGGTTGTGCTTTATGCCCCCATTCTGATCATCATCATTTTTTCGTTTACCGAAGCAAAAGTTTTGGGAAACTGGACTGGATTCTCCATGAAACTATATACTTCTATTTTTCAGGGAGGCGTTCACCATTCGCTTACGAATGCATTATGGAACACCCTTATCATTGGCCTGAGTGCCGCAATTGCCTCTACATTGCTGGGAACAATGGCGGCAATAGGGATCTATAATTTGCAATCCAGGGCAAGGAAAGCAATTCAAACAATCAATACTCTACCCATTCTTAACCCCGATATCATCACCGCCATTTCGCTATTTTTGCTCTTTGTAAGCCTGGGGATATCGCAGGGATATACTACCGTAATACTGGCACACATTACCTTTTGCACTCCGTATGTAGTATTGAGTGTTCTACCCTGCCTGCGCCGGATGAACGAAAATCTCTATGAAGCCGCATTGGATCTTGGTGCCACCCCATTTTTTGCCCTGCGGAAAATTTTGCTCCCCGAGCTAAAACCCGGAATGATCAGCGGATTCATTCTGGCATTTACACTATCGATAGACGATTTTGTAGTTACCCTTTTCACCATTGGAAACGAGGGATTAGAAACGCTTTCGACCTATATTTATGCCGACGCGCGAAAAGGAGGCCTTACCCCTGAACTGCGACCACTTTCGGCCATTATTTTTATCACAGTGCTCATCCTGTTGCTAGTAATTAATCAGCGGGCAGCTAAAAAGAAACTGTAATATGAGAGGTTCAATTCAACATGCCCGCTTATGGGCAATGCTTTTCTTAATAGCGATTGCATCACTTTTTAACAGCTGCAAAGAAACCGACACTGCCCGAAGTAAAATTCTTAAAATATATAATTGGGCCGATTATATTGATGAGGACCTGCTTACCGAATTCCCCCAATGGTATAAGGAGCAAACAGGCGAGGATATCCGCATTGTTTATCAGGTGTTTGACATGACCGAGGTGATGTACACCAAAATTACCCTGGGGAAAGAAGATTTTGACCTTGTTTGTCCTACCCAGGCCATTATTGAGCGGATGATGAAGAATGACATGCTGCTGCCTTTTAGTCGTGACCTGAGGAATAATCAAAACGATTTCAATAACATCTCTCCCTTTATTCGTAAGCGCTTAGATGCCTTTAGTATGCCAAACCTGAAAGCCGAAGAATATGTAATACCATACATGTGGGGTACTTCGGGGATTCTGTATAATACGAAATTGATATCTGCCGAAGATGTCAGTTCGTGGAGTTGCCTGTGGAACCCGAAAAATAAAGGAAAAATCCTCATGAAGGACAGCTATTGGGATGCTTACAATATTGCGGCTATTTATGGCGATTACAACAGCATTGCATCCGGAAAACGTACTATTTACGATGTAGCCAATGCCCACACTGCAGAAGATATCGCCCTGGTCGAAAAAAAGCTGAAAGAATTAAAACCAAATCTGGCAGGGTGGGAAGCCGATTTTGGAAAAGAAATGATGACCAAAGGGAAAGTATGGCTCAGTTATGCGTGGAGCGGCGATGCGGTTTGGGCAATTGAGGAGGCTGCAACGGTAAATGTTTCGCTCGATTATATTGTTCCCCGCGAAGGAAGTAATATTTGGTTCGATGGATGGGTAATACCAAAATATGCCCGCAATACCAAAGCAGCCAGCTACTTTTTAGCTTTCCTTTGCCAGCCCGATGTGGCACTACGCAATATGGACGTTAGTGGTTATACCAGCGCAGTGGCAACTCCGGAAATGATCGAAGCAAATATCGATTCGTCGCTGACCGAAAAGGTTAACCTGAGTTATTTCTTTGGGCCAGGGAACGACAGCTTGCAAATTAATCCGATACAATATCCCGACAGCAGCATTGTGGCTCGTTGCGCCATCATTCACGATTTTCTCGATAAAAACGATGCTGTACTCGAAATGTGGAGCCGTTCCAAAGGCGACAGCCTGAACAAGGGTATGGCCGTTATGATAATTTCGTTCTTTTTCTCACTTGCCGTCTGGCTAATCTACCGAAGGGTAAGAAAGTACCAAAGTACCCGAAGACGGCTGGTTAGAAAATGGTAATTCTATTTTTGAGAGATCTGTTTTTCATGAAATAGGATGCTCCTTTAAAATGAGCAAATTCCTTGAATTAGGTCGGAAGCCTTGGGAAAGTTATATTATTTCATGAACTAAGTTTGCCTGGGGTCGAAAAAGCTATAGTCAACTGAAATAGAAAATTTCAAAGTTTTAAAATTAAAGATTTTAGTATTTGGGGAATTGAACTATAAATGCTCTTCACAGGAATCCTTTACAACTTCTCCCTTTGAACAAAGAAAACAGCTTGTGATCGTATGGGTAAGTATCACTCGTAATTGAAATTAAACACAAAACTATCTTTGAAATTGAGGAAAAAAAAGACTAAATTGTATAAAAAAATGCAGGTATGAGAAAATTAACTGCACTAATCATTTGTATTTGCATCACATTGGTTGCAAATGCCCAAACCGACAGCCTTACCTCCTTAGTGAATATGTCGTTCGAAGAGTTGCTGAAAGTAAAAATTACCACAGCCGGTAAGCAGGAACAACAGGTTAAGGATATTCCGGCAAGTGTGTTGCTTATTACCCGTTCCGAAATTGAAAAGCATGGTTACCGGAGCATTTCTGAGATCCTGGAGAACATCCCTGGTATGTACATGACTAATGATTATGCAACAGGAGGCCTTAATTTTGGTGTCAGGGGCTATTGGTCG
>JAIFLU010000019.1 GCA_020048915.1 Bacteroidota bacterium
CTTTGACTCAGGTAATTATTATATCGATAAAGATTTAAACCTGGGTTATCTTAAACAAGATCCGCAATTCGATCCCGAATTAACAGTTTTTGAGGCTGCTTTTGGAGCATCAGGAAACCTTATGCAAACAGTGCGTGAATATGAACAAGCTGTGCACGATCATGACGAAAACAGACTCCAGGAAGCTATTCACCAAATGGATTTTTATAATGCCTGGGACTACGATCAACGGATTAAAACGATGTTATCCGTTTTCAAACTTGGAAACCTGGAACAAAAAGTTAAAACGTTGTCGGGTGGACAGGTAAAAAGATTGGCATTAGCGGTTTCAATTATTAATGAGCCTGATTTTTTAATTCTGGATGAGCCAACCAACCACCTCGATTTAGATATGATCGAATGGCTCGAAGAGTTTCTGAATAAAACGCAATCCACCATTTTAATGGTTACTCACGACCGGTACTTTCTCGATCGGGTGTGCAACGAAATTCTCGAACTCGATGAGTTGGGGATCTATTCCTATAAAGGTAATTACTCTTATTATCTGGAGAAGCGTAATGAACGGTTATTGAGCAAAAATCAGTTAGCCGAAAAAGCTCAGAATTTAATGAGAAAAGAGCTTGAGTGGATGCGGCGGATGCCTAAAGCACGCACCCACAAAGCAAAATATCGGATTGATGCATTTTATAGCCTTAAAGATCAGGCAGATTATAGAAGGAATGATAAGCAGGTAGATATAAACGTGAAATCGTCGCGCCTGGGGAATAAAATCCTCGAAATGGAGCATGTTAATAAGCGTTTTGGCGATTTGGTAGTTTTAGACGATTTTACCTATACATTTTCACGATTCGAAAAAGTAGGAATTGTGGGCCAAAACGGGGTTGGAAAATCTACATTTCTGAATTTAATAACACAACAACTGCTACCCGACTCAGGTAAAATTGATACCGGCGAAACCGTTGTGTACGGATTTTATCAGCAACAAGGCCTGGCTTTTAAATCCGGACAAAAGGTAATTGAGATTATAAAGGAAATAGCTGATTATGTGACCCTTGGAAGTGGTGAACAAATGTCGGTATCGCAATTTCTTACACATTTTCTGTTTCCACCCGAAATGCAATATGTTTCGGTCGATAAACTTAGCGGGGGTGAGAAGCGCAGGCTTTATCTGATGACAATTCTGATGAAAAGTCCGAATTTTCTGATTCTCGATGAGCCTACCAACGATTTGGATATTGTAACGCTTAATGTTTTAGAGGACTATCTGCAAAACTTTGGTGGTTGCCTGATTGTAGTTTCGCACGACCGTTTCTTTATTGATAAAGTAGTCGATCACCTTTTTATATTTGAAGGAGACGGACAGGTTTTTGACTTTCCCGGTAATTACAGCGAATACAGGGCTTCTGTACGACTTCAGGAACAGGAAGATGCATCTGCATTAAAAAATGAAATTTTGGAGAAGAAAAAGCTGTTAGAACCTTCCAAAATTGAAGTAACTGCTGATAAGAAGAAATTAACATTTAAAGAAAAAAAAGAACTGGAACAACTGGAGAAAGACCTTGAATTGCTGGAAGGAGAAAAAACTGCTCTGGAGGAAGGTATCAGCAGCGGAGTATTAATTCCTGACGAGCTGATAGCAAAATCGAACCGCCTGGGAGTGGTATTAAAACTCCTCGACGAAAAAACTGACAGGTGGCTAGAATTAAGTAGTATTTAAATCTAATCTACTGAAAGATAATTGATATTTTTATTTCTCCCGAATTTTATAGCACTTAAAAAATCGTATTGACTTTTGTCATGTAAATTTTTGCAGGTTTCAAAAACATTTGGTATACTTGCAGCGTTTTTAAGATATAAAAAGCATTTTAATGAACCAAATTCAGTTCCATATTCCATTTAGCGAGAGAAGTTCCAGTACCTTTTTTGGTTTCTGGTTTTATTTCTTTTTTAGCTATCGGAATAATTTTCGGGATTGAAACTATTTTGTAAAAAATAAAATCAGATACGTCCCGAAAGTAATTTCGGGACTTTTTTTTTATATGGATATGGAAAATTCTATGACAAAAGCAAAAACCAATGTGAAACGGATAGCCATACAAGGTGGTTATGGGGCATTTCACGAAATTGCAGCCTTGCATTATTTTGGAAAAGAAAACGTTGAAATAGTTCCCAGCAATACTTTTAGAGATTTGTTTAAATCGTTAAAGCTTCGAAAAGCTGATAATGGAATTATGGCTATTGAAAATTCCGTAGCAGGAAGTATCATTCCCAACTATGCATTATTGCGTGAATCGAAAATGAAAATTATGGGGGAGATTTACCTTCGGATTATTCAAAATCTGGTTGTTTTACCCGGGCAGAAAATTGAAGATATTCGCGAAGTATATTCGCACCCTATGGCAATTTTACAATGCCAGAAATTCTTCGAAAAATATCCTCAAATCAGGCTAATTGAAAGTATCGACACCGCCTTAAGTGCGAAGGAAATATCCGATAAAAAGCAAAAGGGAATTGGTGCAATTTCGAGCGCCCAGGCTGCTGAAAAATATGGGTTACATGTTCTTTTTCCTAGTATTGAAGATAACAAAGTAAATTATACCCGTTTTTTAATTCTGGGAGATAAAGACGAACCACTTGCATCTGGCGAACCAGTGAACAAAGCATCCCTTCATTTTGCCCTCGCCCATGAAATTGGCAGCCTGGCAAAAATCCTCTCTATTTTCTCCTATTTCAATATCAATCTTACCAAAATCCAAAGTCTTCCCATCATTGGTCGTGAATGGGAATATGAGTTTTATATCGATGTCGAATTTAGTGATTATAGTATGTTGCAACATTCGCTTGATGCTGCCCGTCCTTTCACCAGTGGTTTTGGTATTCTTGGTGAATACCATAAGGGAATTTCGATTATGTAAAAACAGTTCAGAGCATTTAAAAATCGTAAAATATAAAAATCAATCATATGAGCATAAAACTAAATATCGAACCGATAAACCTTCCAGGGGTTAGTACCGACCGACCTTTGGTAATAGCAGGTCCTTGCAGCGCCGAATCGGAAAAGCAGGTAATGGATACAGCCTTTGATTTGGCTAATCAGGGTATCAAAATTTATCGTGCAGGAATATGGAAACCTCGCACCCGACCGAATGCATTCGAGGGTGTAGGATCGAAGGGACTTCCCTGGTTAAAAAAGGTAAAAGAGGAAACTGGCATGTATACAGCCACCGAGGTTGCCAATGTGAAACATGTTTACGAAGCGCTCAAATTTGGTGTGGATATTCTTTGGATTGGTGCCAGAACCACCGCGAATCCATTTGCAGTGCAGGAAATTGCTGATACTTTACGCGGAATGGATATCCCCATTTTTATTAAAAACCCTGTTAATCCTGACATTGAACTTTGGATTGGAGCTCTCGAACGTATTAATGATGCCGGAATTACAAGACTAGCAGCAATTCACCGCGGATTTTCTTCCTATGACAAATCTGTTTACAGGAACAACCCGCACTGGCAAATTCCTATTGAGCTTCGCCGTCGTATTCCAAATCTTCCGATAATCATAGATCCAAGTCATATTGCCGGTCGTCGCGATCTTATCCAGGATATTTCGCAACGCGCCATGGACTTAAATTTCGATGGATTGATTATCGAATCGCATTGTAATCCCGATGAAGCATGGAGTGATGCTAAGCAACAAGTTACGCCAAACGCACTCGCCTGTATTTTAAACAGATTAGTGCTTCGTCATGCAGATGTAGATAATAAGGATTCATTAACCCTTGAAGAACTTCGTACCCAAATTGATAAATTTGATGATGAAATTCTCGATATCTTCGAAAAGCGCATGCAAATTGCGGAGCAAATAGGTACGTTTAAAAAAGAACACAATATTACCATTTTACAAACAGGTCGATGGGATACCATTCTTAATAAACGTATGGCCATGGGAAATTTAAAAGGATTAAGCAACGACTTTGTTGAGAAAATATTCTCAGCTATCCACCAGGAGTCGATTAATCACCAGACCAAAATAATGAACGATGGTATTTCAGAAGATATGAACTCCGATAAGCATTAATAATGGAAGACATAATATTAAAAGCTTCTTCAGGTTCTTCGCGGGTTTTGTTTTCTGAATCGTTCCGAAATTTTAAAAATTACATTCCGGAAGGTAAAAATGCCATTATTATAACCGATGCTACTATTCTTAAAACTTATCCAAATGTTTTTGAAGGGTATCCGGTTATAGAAATCGGGCAGGGTGAAAAACATAAAACCTTTCAAACGCTACAAATTATTTTCGACGGTTTTCTTAAATTAAACGTCGACCGATCGTGGTTTGTGATAGGGGCCGGAGGAGGAATTGTGTGTGATACAACTGGATTTGCAGCGAGTATTTATATGCGAGGGTTACCTTTTGGTTTTATTTCAACTACATTACTTTCACAGGTTGATGCCAGTGTTGGAGGTAAAAATGGAGTCAATTTTGGCGAATACAAAAATATGGTTGGCGTATTTGCGCAACCGGCCTTTGTGATTTGTGACCCCAAAATACTAGAATCGTTACCGCAACGGGAATTTATTTCGGGCTTTGCCGAAATAATTAAATCTGCTGCCATCAGGGATATGCATTTATTCAGATTTTTAGAGGAAAACGCAAACAAAGCATTATTAAAAGATACTGCCATTTTACAAAAAGCCATTTACGAATCGGTTCGTATTAAAGCTACTGTTGTTCAAAACGATGAACGCGAAAAAGGTGAGCGGCGTATTTTAAACTTTGGCCATACTTTTGCTCATTCCATTGAACTTCATATGGGACTTATGCATGGAGAAGCCGTTGCTATCGGAATGGTATTGGCTGCTCAGGCTTCGGTAAAAATGGGATTGCTCAAATCAGAAGAAGCAATCCGGTTAAAAAAACTCATCGAAATCTATAGTCTTCCAACCCAGTTTAATTTGCAGAAGGAGCTAGTTTTTAGTACCTTGTTAAAGGATAAAAAGCGCGAGGGCGATTTTATGAACCTTGTATTATTGCAGGGTTTAGGAAATGCCACCGTTCAAAAAGTACCACTTAACAAGATGGAGGAAATTGTCCATGATTTGTGTTAGTATTGGAAATTTAAATTTTAATCGGTGCCTCGAATTGGTAATGCAAGCAGAATGTGCTGAAATTCGACTCGATTTAATGGATTTAACGGACGAAGAAGTCAATCTGATTTTTTCGGAACCATGTAATTTGGTTGCCACTTGCCGCCCAGGTAAATTTTCAGACGAAGAACGTGCCCGATTACTATTAAAAGCAATTCAGCATGGTGCACAATATGTCGATATTGAATTTGAGGCAGAAGCTAAATACAGGCATTTGCTTGTTGAACATGCCCGTGCAAAAGGGGTGAAGGTAATAATATCGTATCACGATTTCGACAAAACCCCCTCTTTAAAAGATCTTGAGGCAATTGTTGAGAAATCGCAATTGATGGAAGCCGATATTGTAAAAATTGCCACATTGGCGAAATCACAAGCCGATTGTGCTACTGTAATGAGTTTATACCGGAAAGAAAAGGATTTAATAGCATTTTGTATGGGGCAATTAGGAGTTATAACCCGGATAGCAGCCCCTTTGCTGGGGGCAGAATTTACTTTCGCGGCACTCGACGATTCTTTTAAAACGGCACCAGGACAGCTAACTTTGGAAGAAATGGAAAAGGTTTATAAAATTATTCAACCTGGGAAAGAATATTAGAATTTAGTAGATAGTCGTAAGTATTTAGAAATAAAAATAAAAGGTGAATTTCAGATTGGGTTTTACTATTTTGAAAACACAAAAGTCATTTTAATATTTGTAATCTTTTACATCGTTCATGAACAGCTTTGGCAAGTTATTTAGAGTTAGCATATTTGGTGAATCACACGGCGTTTCAGTAGGTATTGTTGTTGACGGTTGTCCTCCGGGAATTCCATTGTTTGTGACCGATTTTGATGAGGAGCTTGCCCGGCGAAAAAGTGGCGCAAAAGGAACAACACCCAGACAAGAGGCAGATCAGCCTAAAATAATGAGTGGTGTTTTTAACGATCGCACAACTGGCGCACCAATTACCATATTGTTTGAAAATACCAATACCCGGTCGCACGACTATTCAAAATTTAGGGATATTCCAAGACCTGGCCATGCCGATTTTGTGGCAATGAATAAATTCAAAGGATTTGATGATTATCGCGGTGGAGGTCATTTTTCAGGACGTTTAACATTGGGGTTAGTTGCAGCTGGAGTTATAGCCCGTAAAGTAATTGATCCAATTTCAGTACATTCGAGAATTTTAGAAGTGGGAGGAAGCCCGGATATTGAAAAAACAATTGATCTGGCTGTTGAAAACCGCGATTCAATTGGAGGGATAATTCAATGTACCGCCTCAGGTATTCCGGTTGGCCTGGGTGAACCATTTTTCGATTCGGTGGAAGCTGTATTGAGCCATATGGTGTTTTCGATCCCGGCTATAAAAGGAGTAGAATTTGGTTCAGGGTTCGGAGCGGCTAAGATGAAAGGAAGCGAGCATAATGATTGGTTTTTGGATAAAGATGGCAAAACAGCTTCCAATTATGCCGGTGGTATAAATGGAGGAATTACGAACGGAAACGATATTATATTTCGAGTAGCTGTTAAACCAACATCTTCGACCCATGCCATTCAACAAACCCTAAATTTTAAAACCGGCGAGATTGTCGATTTTGAAGTAGAAGGACGGCACGACACCTGCATAGCCTTGCGCGTACCACCGGTACTTGAGGCAGCTACAGCTATAGTTTTGGCTGATTTAATGCTGGTAAACAAAAAATATTAAGACTAAGTATTCAGGACTTGGCTTTTCGTTAAGTGAAAACTAAAATTTATTGCTGCAAATAATGCGCAGTGTAAAAATTTCAATCAAAAAAAATCACATGAAGATATTAGTTTTAGGTGCTGGTAATATGGGTTCCTGGTTTGTAGAAACACTTTGCCTTGACCACGAAGTTGGGGTTTTTGACCTAGATAAATCCAAACTAAAATACTTTTTTCAAACACATCGGTTTGTTTCGTACGATGAAATTCAAAAGTTTCAACCGGATCTTTTAATAAATGCAGTAAGCTTACAATATACCTTCGAGGCTTTTGAGGCAGTGATGCCTTTTCTCCCGGAGACCTGCATTATTTCGGATATAACGTCTGTTAAAAATGGATTGCCACAGTATTATAAAGATAAAGGTAAGAGATATGTGTCTACGCACCCAATGTTTGGCCCTACCTTTGCCAATGTGAAAGAGCTGAGTTCCCAAAATGCGATAATAATAAAAGAAGGGGATGAAGAGGGGAAAACATTTTTCCGGGATTTCTACAGTTCTTTGAATTTAAATATTTACGATTATTCTTTTGAGGAACACGATGAAACCATATCGTATTCGCTCTCAATTCCTTTTTCGTCGACCTTAGTTTTTGCTGCCTGCATGAAACATCAGGAAGCTCCTGGAACAACTTTTAAGAAGCATTTAACCATTGCCAAAGGCTTAATGTCAGAAAACGATTATTTGCTTTCCGAAATATTGTTAAGCCCGTATACTCTTACTCAGGTAGAAAATATTAAAAATAAGCTGGAGTTTCTTATTGAGATGATTCGTGAAAAAGATACCGCTTCCCTTCATAAGTTTTTTGCAGAAATAAGAGATAACATAGGAGAGTAATTGAGTCGATAAATAGAATCTTATCCCTGAAGGCTTTTATCTTCTCTAAGTTGAATATAAACCTGATGAATTATTTTTTCGAAACTATTGCAAAGCAGTTCAATACTTTGGCCATTGTTTAATGTTTTACATTCTTGTTCCATTTCGGCCAAAATTTCCTGCAATTGGGTAATGCCCAGAAATTCAACAGATGGTTTTATTTTATCGATAAGTTGTATTACACGATTGAAATTATCCGCTTTAAATTCAGCAAGTAATTCATTCCATAATAGGGGCGTTTTTGTAAGGAACAAATTTACCATTTCGTGAATGGTTCGTTGGTTTTTAAACGTTTTTTGCAGGTTATCCAGATTATAAAGTTTTGAACCAGTTTTTTTGTTTGGAGAAGATGTTAGGTTTGAATTTTCATGTGATAGTTTAATATCTGCATGTTTTAAGATAGTTGCAAGCAAATCGTTTGGTTGAAAGGGTTTGATAACAATATCGGTTATTCCGCTTTGGCGAAGTTCCTCCAGTGTTTCGGGTAAGGTTGCTGCCGTTAAGGCAATTATAGGAATTTTTACTTTGAGTTGGGTACGTATTATTCTGGTTGCTTCAATTCCGCTCATTTCGGGCATTTCCTTATCCATAAAAACAATATCGTAGGCTTTTATTTTAATCAGTTCTATTGCTTCCAAGCCATTTTCTGCAATATCCGGAATGTTATTCCAGTTGGCAAGAACCGACTTAATATAAAACTGATTGATTTTATGATCCTCAGCAACCAATATTTTTATATTAAAGAGGTCAAGCTTTTTATCTTCATCAAGATCTACTGTTTTAATATTTTCGATGTTCCCGTTATCAAGAGGAAGGGAAAAGTAAAACCGTGAACCTTTGTTTTTTTCACTATCTAACTGAATAGTTCCTCCAAGCATTTCGATAAGCTCTTTAGAAATAGCAAGACCTAATCCAGTTCCTCCAAATTTGCGGCTAATGCTGGAGTCTTCCTGGCTAAAACTTTCAAAAATCAATTGCTGATTATCTTTACTAATGCCTATACCAGTATCCTCAACCGAAAAAGTAACGACACTAAAATGTGCATCTTTTTTTTCAAGTGCAATATTGACTGTTACTTTACCTTTTGAGGTAAATTTAATTGCATTGTTCAGGAGGTTAATGATTATCTGATTTATTCGTACCGGATCGCTTTTAACAATTGGGTTTATTTGTTTGTCGAATAGTAGGAGTAACTCAATGTTTTTTGTTTGGGCAGCATATTTAAATGCTATAATTGCTTTATTGATAAGCTCGAATAAATTAAAATCAATTTTTTCCAGGGAGAGTTTACCTTCGGTAATTTTTGAAAAGTCCAGGATATCGTTAATAATAACCATCATGTTTTCGGACGAAGAAACAATGGAATTAAGGTATTCCGACTGACGATGGTCAAGTTCGGTTTTGTTTAATAGTTTACTTAAGCCAATAATGCCGTTCATTGGAGTGCGTATTTCGTGGCTCATATTTGCTAAAAACCGTCCTTTGGCATCATTTGCTTTATCAGCTTCGGCTTTGGCGAATTTTAGCTCTAGCTCCATTGCTTTTAACATATCCACATCGGTACTTACACCAAAAATATGGCATGGAAGTCCATCAGAAGACCAATCCATTACTTTACCGCGCGTTAAAACCCATTTGTATTCGCCATCGAATTTCCTTAAACGCTCTTCCACTTCATAGTATTCTGTTTCTCCATAAATGTGGTTCATTAGCATCCTTTCGGATGTTGCATTATCATCAGGGTGCCTCAGGTTTTGCCATTTTTTGATAATGGTTTTATATTCGGGTGGGTAGCCTAACATTTCAAAGGTTGATTCGGTAAAAAGAACCTGTTTGTTGCTATAGTCCCATTCCCATAAGCCATTTTTACCGCCTTTAATAGCAATTTGCAGGCGGGCCTCGCTTTGCTGAATTTGTTCTGCCGCCTCTTTTTGTTCAGTAATATCTCGGTATTGCCAAAAATGGCCAATATTATTTCCATGCAATATAAGCGAAACATAATCTCTTTCGAAAGTTCTTCCGTTTTCGAGTTCAATGAGCTCGCGGGTTACAATTTGTTTATTTTGAATTATATAATTTATTCGTTCAATAAAGCTATTGGTGGTTTTTGAGCGAAAACTCAATGACTCGAAAAACATATTAGAATCAAGTCCGATAAAGATTTCAGGTGAACCTGGAATTTGGAACATCTGACAAAAGAGTTGATTAATAATCACAATTTTTCTTTCACTATCTTCAACCAAGACCCCCGATTGAATATTGGTAATTATAGTTTTTAAGCGGGTCGATGTGAATTCGAGCTCCTTTTTTGCTTTTATGAGATCGGTTATATCTCTAGTTGTTGCGGTAATCTCAATAATAATTCCGTTTTGGATGTTTAACTGAAGGTTTTGTCCAACCCACATCTCTTTCCCCGATTTGGAAATTATCGGAAATTCGAGGTAAGTTGTAGGTATTAGATTACTAAGTTGATTTTTATAAAAACCCATAACCGATTCCTGAAAATCGGGGGCAATAAGATCGAGATATCTTCTGCCAATTAATTCATTTTCGCTGTATCCTAATAGTTTAATTGCAGTAGGATTAACATATGTGAAAATACCTCCAAAATTGGTTTTAAAAATTATTTCGTTTGCATTTTCAACCAATTGTCGGTATTTTTTCTCACTATCAGCAAGTTGTTGTTGCCAATTAGTTTTTTCGGTAATGTCGATTAAAAACCCTACGGTACCAATTATTAATTTAGATTTATCGAAAACCGGCATAATGGTTTGTTCAAATACCATTAGTCTTTCCCCAATTTCTTCTCTAATTTGTTTGGTAAATTTATTGCCGGAGGATAATACATTTTGGTCATCTTCAAATAATTGATCTGCATGGTTTGTTGGAAACAAATCCCTAGGTGATTTTCCGATAATCTGATTGTACTCCAATCCAATATCTGACCTGAACACTTCGTTAATTGCAAGGTATTGACCTTTCGAGTTTTTTAGCCAGGCCATAAAGGGAAGGTTATCCAATAGTGCCCTAAACCTGATTTGAGTTTCTTTGAGTTTCTCCTCGGCTTTTTTTCGTTGGGTTATATCCGTTATAACTGAAACGATGCATTGCTCATTGTTTAGGACAATCAAATCCATTGATGCAATTGCCCTCAATGGTTCGCCGTTTCGGTTAACAAAAGTAAGCTCCAGGTTTCTGATCTTCCCAACTTTTGTTATTTCTTCTTCAATAAATTTCCGATTGTCAAAATCGTTATATAGATGAAGTTGTTTTACTGTTTTCCCAATAACTTCTTCGCGCTTGAAGCCTGTCGTTTTACAAAAACTTTCGTTTACTTCGAGATATCTTCCATCTTTAAGTGTCGAAATAGACATAATTGAAGCATTTAACCCAAATGCTTTTTGGTATTTCTCTTCATTTTCAAGGAGTCTCTTTTCCAACAATCTTTTTTGGTGTTGGGTATAAATTAATTGGGTTACTTTTTGGATTATTTGAATGAGCTCGTTATGAAAATCGGGAGACGATTTTAAAATAAAATCCAAAGCCCCGTTACGCATCGCTTTTATTACCAATTGAATATCTTCGTTTGCCGTAACAAAAACGATAGGAGTATTATTATTCTTTTTTCTTAAATTTTGAATAATCTCAATTCCACTTAAGGTAGGAAGTGTATTGTCGAGTAATACAATGTCGATTTCGGAATGGTTTGAAATATAATGGAATGCCTCAAGACCATCATTAATTATCTTGACTTTATAAATTTCTTTAGGTAAAAGACTTACAATATAATTTGCCTGACTTTCATCATCTTCTACCAGAACAATATTTAATGCCGAGTCGAATTGCATATAATCATTTTTCTTATACTAAAGATTTGCAATTTCGGTGTTTAACTGATCGTAAACATCGTCAATAATTGCGCTAAACAACTCGATTAAATCGTCAAGAGTCCCTTCGCGGTTATTTTCTTTTGCATGGGTTTCGATGTCGCGAATTACTTGTGTTAAGGAGCTTATTTCGAGCATGTCGATAGATGGCTTTAACTTATGGGCCAGTTCGCCAACCATTTTATAGTTACCAGACGTGTATGCTTCTAAAAGTTCGGTCCATACCGGAGGAGTGGTAGAAAGAAATAACTCAATAATTTGTTTAATACTATCGGGTTGCTCACCAAACATCTTTTTTAAGCTATCAAGATTATATAGTGCTTTTGGTTCCATAGGTTTATTTGAGTTTGGTAGTGAAATATCATTTTCTGGTAACTTAACATAAAGAAGTATTTTTTGGAGCAGTTCTTCCGGTTCAAAAGGTTTTGTGATATAGTCGTTCATTCCTGCTTTTAGCGCCAGGTTACGATCGTTTTTTAATGCAGCAGCAGTTAATGCGATTATTGGAATATCGAGATTTAATTTGTGACGAATTATTCGTGTAGCTTTTATGCCTCCCATTTCTGGCATTTGTTTATCCATTAAAACAATGTCATATTTTTTATTTTTAAGCATTTCGACTGCTATTGCGCCATTATCGGCAAAGTCTGGTTCAATATTCCAGTTTCGAAATACCGACTTAATATAGAGTTGATTTATTTTATGGTCTTCGGCAACTAACACCATAATACCCGAAATATCAATGGTTTTGGACGTTGTCTCTATATCTTCCTGAATCTTTTGTGGGTTCCCAATTTTCAGAGGAATAGTAAAGTAAAAGTTTGAACCTTCTCCTTTTTCACTCTCAAGTTCAATACGGCCTCCCATCAGTTCTACCAGCTGTTTGCTAATAGCAAGGCCTAAGCCTGTACCTCCATACTTTCGGCTAACACTATCATCTTCCTGCGTAAATAGTTGAAATATTTTTTTCTGATTGTCTTTGTCAATGCCTATTCCAGTATCAATCACCGAAAATTTGATATGATTTATCTGTTCCACTTGTTGTTGCAATTCGGCTCTAATTTCTACATAGCCATTATGTGTAAATTTTATTGCATTTCCAGTTAGGTTAATAATAATCTGATTTATACGGACAGAATCTCCCAGTAAAACTGGAGCTATTTCCTTATCAAAAAAAAATCTCAGGTCAATTGCTTTTTCGTTCGCCATGTTGTGAAGCGATTTCACAGCATTTAAAATTAATTTTTCCAGTTGAAAGTCAATTTGTGAGAGCATAAGCTTGCCTTCGCTTATTTTTGAAAAGTCGAGAATATCATTGATAATTACCAGAAGGTTTTCAGCCGACATCGTAATAGCTTCCAGGTATTCTTTTTGGCTGGGATCGAGTTGTGTGTTTTTTAAAAGCCTACCCATTCCTAAAATACCAGTCATGGGGGTACGTATTTCATGGCTCATATTTGCCAGAAACCGACTTTTCGAAATATTGGCCATTTCAGCTGAGCTTTTTGCTGTTTTCAGCTCATGCTCCATATTTTTTATTTTGTTGATATCTGTATTCACTCCTAAAATTCGAAGAGGATGGTAGTTGTTTGTATGTTCTGTTACTTTCCCCCGCGTCAGAATCCATTTGTATTGGCCCGTTATTGTTTTAAACCGACGTTCGGTTTCGTAATATTCGGTATGCCCGTTAAGATGAGCTTCTAATCTGTTTTTTGATATTTGTCTGTCTTCGGGATGTATAAGTTTTTCCCATTCTTCAATAGTCGATTTTTCGGTATAATTTGAGTAGCCCAACATCTCATACATCGATCGGGAACAATAAAATTCTCCTGTAACATAATTCCAGTCCCACAAACCATTATTGCCCCCCTTTAATGCGATCTCCAATTGTTTTTCGGATATCCTTACATGGCTCATATCCTTGCTAATTCCTAAAATTACATTTTGATTATTCCAAACACTACGGTTAATCCGTGTTTCGACCTGAACTTTGACTCCGCTCTTTGTAAATAGGGGAATAAACAAAGTTTTAAGGTTTCCAAGAAACATATCTTTAACTTGTTCGGCAATCTCGTTTTTATTACCCGGAGGATAAATAAAAGAAATATGCTGGTTTTGAAGTTCGTCTTCCGAAAAGTCCAACAAATTTATTAAAGAATTGTTAACTAATATAATATATCCATTCGGATCGATTAAATATAATAAATCGTCAATTTCGTTTAACAGGTTTTTGAAGTTTTCATCTCCCTGTTTTATTCTTCTTTCAAAATCAATTTTTTGTTTTCTTTTTACCTGAAGGTCTAATACTTTTTCTATTACTTGAATTAAATCATCGTTAAAAGTTGGAGAAGTTTTTATAATAAAATCGAGAGCTCCTTCGCGCATCGCCTCAATTACCGTATTAATGTTTGCATCTGCCGACACAAAAATAATGGCATGTTGGGCATTGTTTCGTTTTAAATTTCGAATAATCTCAACACCGCTCATAGAAGGTAAATGGTTATCCATAATTACAATGTCGGGTTCGAAATGGCTAAGAAGGTAGTTGTAGGCTGCATTGCCATCTACGATATGCTTAATCCGGTAACGATCGGATATTAAAATATGTTTCATATACCCTGCCTGGGAACTATCGTCTTCAACCAGTAGAATATTTACTTTTCCTTGTTCCATTTATTATCTGGTAACTGATTTAATTGATCCCTGTATTCATATTAACATTTGGGTATTAATGTGGTTTTATATTATTCGTCAAATTACAAAACCCTTAAGAAGTAATTTTCATATGTAACTAATAAACGCTGCATAAATATCAACTTATGAAAAAAAGATCGGGCAGAAATCCTGGTGATTATTTATCGATTTAATAACTGTAGGACAGATTTTAATAAATTCCAGAAGTCGTCCTTATTAAAAATACAAATAATTTGTGACTTACATAAAGAAACAGCAAAGGTATTTTACCCGATAATTTAGAACATCGAATTTTTAAAGGTAGATCGTACTATTGGAAGTATATTTTCAGAGGCTAAACTTTTTAAATGATCCTGAAAAAGTCATTTAAATCTTGCCAGAGTATTGATTTTATGATTGAAGGAAATACTCTCTTACTAATTTAATTCAATTCCATTTAACGCAATAATTTAACCTTTAATACTTTGGCGGTGTTTTGCGTTACCTTAAACCGGTTATCAATCCGTTTACCAACAATCCATGCAATTCGACCAGCTGATTCAATTACCCAGGTATTTTCTTTTTCGGGAATAGATAGTTTCAGATCGACAAAAAAATCGCTTGCCTTTTTAAATCCGGTCATTCCTAAGGGAGAAAAATAATCGCCCTGTTTCCATAAACGGAGTAATAGAGGCCACTCCAATAAATTAAAATCCAGCATTGCCACTGCAGGCGATTTATCAATTATTAAGTCAGAATGGCAATCAAGTACTTCAAAACTCAATGGAATAGGCAGTTTATCTTGTATTTTTTCATACTCCAAGTAGAAAATGTGATGTTCAATTTCGTCTAATGGAGCTATAATTAAACTATTTCGATCTTTGACTAACCGATGGGTTGGACTTAAAAATATTTTACCGGGTTGGCCGTCCAAAGCATTTGTGATTTCATGACAAATATCGCGGTTAAACTGGTACGATTTGAGAATTTCCCACAGTAAGGTGGTAATTTCCGGAAAAGTTTTTAGTTGGTTAATGTCAATAAATAAAGTATTATTTTCGTGTTTTGTAACGCAGGGAATTATTTGCTGAATAGCATGATCGTAAACTCCATTGCTACTATTTAAATTTGCTATGGTTGTCTGAGCCGATTTTCGAAAAGTTGGATTGCTTTCTTCCAACAATGGGATAACACGGTGTCGGATAAAATTGCGTAAGTATTTATCTGAAATATTGCTGGAATCTTCCCGATAAAGCACCCCTTTCTTACGTGCATATGCTTCAATTTCTTTTCTGGATACAAATAAAAGCGGACGTATTATTTGCCCCATTTTTGGTTTAATTCCGGTAAGCCCTTCCAACCCACATCCCCGCGATAAGTTAATAAAAAATGTTTCGATGGAATCGTCCGAATTATGAGCTGTTGAAATATAATCGTAATGATGCAGTTTTCGGATATTCTCGAACCATGTGTACCGGAGTTCCCTTGCCGCCATTTGAATCGAAAGCTTGTTTTCCTCGGCATACAAAGTGGTGTCAAAACGAATAGTAAAATGGGGCACACCAAGAATTTCGACAGACGTTTTTACAAACGCAGCATCTTCATCCGACTCATTTCCCCGAAGCTGAAAATTGCAATGTGCTACTGCAAATTTGACCTCCAATTGCTTGAATAAATGCAACATCACCATGGAATCAATGCCTCCGCTTACGGTTAATAAAATTCTATTATCGGTAGCGAATAGTTTATTTGATTTGATATATTCTTTAAGTAAATCAAGCATCGTTTTTAAGGAATCTATTGCATGAACTATTTAATGAAGTAGCTGCTTTTTGATTTGATAAAAATAAAAAAGGTTGACCGTATGAGGATCAACCTTTAACCATTTGTTATTAACAATTTTACTTTTTTGAGAGATAATCTGCAATTCCTTCCTGAGTTGCTTTTAGGCCTTTATCACCTTTGTGCCAGTCGGCAGGGCAAACTTCTCCGTTTTCTTCAAAGAACTGAAGGGCATCAACAACGCGAATAGCTTCCTCAATGCTGCGGCCAATTGGTAGATCGTTCACTACCTGGTGGCGAACAACACCTTGTTTATCGATCAAAAACAATCCGCGATATGCAAGCGGAGTTCCTGTGAAAGTAGCCTGACCTTCTTCGTTATAGTCGTAAGAACCAGCCAATACATCATAGTTCTCTGAGATTGTTTTAGAAATGTCTGCAACAAGCGGATATTTTACTCCTTTAATACCACCGTCTTTTCTTTCAGTTGTTAACCACTTCCAATGTGCAAATTCTGAGTCTACAGAACATCCTACAACAGCCACGTTTCTTTTTTCAAATTCGGCTATTTTTTCCTGAAATGCAATGATTTCAGTTGGACAAACAAATGTAAAATCTGCGGGATAAAAATAAAAAATAACATACTTTTTGCCCAAATACTGATCTAGGGAGAAGTTTTCTACTATTTCACCGCCATTAACAACTGCTGTGGCTTTAAATGATGGGGCTTTTTTTCCTACTAAAACTGCCATTTTTACTAAATTTATAAAGTTATATCTCTAATACAAATAATATTTCTGTTTTGTTCAATGTTTATCTAAAAAAATGAATCTAAACTGATTGGAAGTTTAACAAACGACCATATTAAATAACTTTTTAATCTTGTTGTTCATAAATGAACTGTTCCTTCTTCTCCAAAATACTGTCAGAATTAAAATACTTAATTTCACTTAAAACATTTCGGGAGAAAATGTATTCAATTCGCTGCACGATTTTCCCTTCTTTATCAAAATGAATTTCACGGGTCAATTTTTTGTCATTGTATTGGTAAGCAATATGCCTGGTAACATCGCCTTTGGTGTTAAATTCTATAATTTCTATTAAATCGCCCGATTTATCATATCTCAATTCTGACGATTTGTAATTTAGTTCTTTTTTTCCTTTTTTAATGGTTAACCAGGTAGTTTTAGTTTTTAGATTCAGCTCCCTTATTTCTTTCGGCTTTTGAGCTGAAAGGGATACTAGCGAAAAACAAAAAAAGGTGAGAAGCAATAGACTCTTCATGATTACGATTTTATTTCAAATTTAATGGTTTTTTGGAATTCTGGATAATACAGTTGTATTTTATAAAGCAATTGTCTATTTTCGGAAAAGTTGCAACTGATAGTCTCAACGGTTGTTTATGTTAATATCATCTATGATAAAAGAATTTATGGACAAAAAATATAAATGTATTGTTTGTGGTTTTATATACGACCCCGTAGAAGGGGATCCAGATAGTGGAATAGCCCCGGGAACTAAATTTGAAGACATCCCCGACGATTGGAGATGTCCCGTTTGTGGAATTGGAAAAAGTGATTTTGAACTACTAGACGAATAGGACGGTATGTGTTTATAAGTTAGTAAAATACAGTATACTA